>JARYLV010000007.1 GCA_029907465.1 Methanomassiliicoccales archaeon | reverse complement strand
TGGCAGCGTCGGTCCGAACGCTTTCCAAGTATTGCAGGCAGCTGGGATTAAGGTCTACACAGGCGCAAGCGGCAAGGTCAGGGATGCCGTGAAAAAATTCATTAAAAATGAGCTCCAACCAGCTTCGGGACCAACATCGGCAGCACACGCTGGAATGCGCGCGGGGAGAAGATAGTACAGAATTCATTGAATTTATTGAGAATCTTTAGAAAGATCTGGGAGGAAGGTGTAATCATGAAGATATGTATTCCCACGATGGGATACAGAGGGATATATGAAATGGTCGGAGAGCATTTTGGTAAGGTACCAACCTACACGATCATTGATACAGAAACCAATGAGATCAAGGTCATCGAAAACACAAGCGAACACAGAGGCGGCGTAGGTCTTCCGCCTGAGTTAATCAAGAAAGCGGGTGCAGATGCAATCCTTGTGTCAGGTCTGGGTTTGAGAGCGCTGGAGATTTTCAAGAAACTTGGAATCAAGGTTTATACAGGTGCTCGCGGAACGGTCGAAGAGACTCTGGCGATGTTTAAGCAAGGAAAGCTGGCTATTGCAGGTGCCGACGACGCATGCAGGGAGCACGAACACCATAGTATACAATCCAAACATCATTCATGTTGAATCGGATCGAGGATAAATAGATGCTAAGAGATCTGGAGGACGCGCTGGAAAGGAAAAAACTATGATGAATCCGAAGGATTGGTCGTTTCGAGGATGGAAACTTGTCTCGCAAGGCACATGGTTCTGGATGAACCCCTATTTTTCTTATGGAAAAGTTATCAAAAAAGAGGGAATTCTTGAAAAATGAAAATCGTCATCGCAAGTGGGAAAGGCGGAACCGGTAAAACTACGGTCGCTGTCAACCTCGCATTTAGTTTACCAGAATGTACCCTCGTTGACTGCGATGTGGAGGAGCCAAACTGCGCGTTGTTTCTCCCAATGAATTTGGAAAGGATCGAGGACGTTGTCACAAGAACACCAAAGTTCGATCTCACGAAGTGTACTTACTGCGGCCGGTGCGCTGACTTCTGCCAGTTTCATGCGATCGCAGTGATCAAATCCAAAACCCTTCTTTTTTATGAGAACCTTTGCCACGGTTGTGGAGGATGCAAACTCATTTGTCCAACTGGCGCTATTTCGGAGGGTACCAGAAAGATTGGCGAGATCCATCATGGTATGACTGATAATATCGACTTATTCGTCGGTAAGATCGATGTTGGAGAGCCGATGGCGACTCCTGTGATCAAAAAAGTCAAATCAATTGCTTTAAAAGGATCAAGGAAGCCCAGGATTTTTGATTCTCCACCAGGTGTTGCCTGTCCGGCCATAGAGGCAATGCGGGGTGCAGATTTTTGCATTCTTGTAACGGAACCGACGCCATTTGGCTTGTACGACCTGAAGCTCGCTGTTGGTGTCACGAGAAGGCTCCGGATTCCATGCGGCGTCGTGGTGAATAGGGAAGGAATAGGTGATGACCGAATCGACAGATATTGTGCAATTGAGAAGATTCCGATTCTTATGAAGATCAAGGAGAGCCAAGAGATCGCAGAATTGTATTCAAACGGCATCCCTTTCACAAAGAGATTGGTGGGATACAGACGGTTGTTCCTCAATCTGTACAAATCGATCGAGGAATTGGTTCCAGGGTCAGAAAGGACGGATAAATCATAGGAAATTGAAGAGGATGCACTATGAAAGAGATCACGATCATCAGCGGAAAAGGAGGAACTGGAAAGACCACGATCACTGCTGCCTTCGCTTCGCTCGCGAAGAACAGCGTTATGGCTGATTGCGACGTCGATGCCCCAGATCTCCACATCATTCTCGATCCAAGAATCAAGCAACGTCTTCCTTTCTACGGCATGAAAGTCGCCTTAAGAGACGAAACGAAATGCACTAAATGTGGCGAGTGTCGAAAATACTGTAGATTCGATGCAATCGATGAACACCTCAACATCGTTGATGAAATGTGCGAAGGTTGTGGAGTCTGCCAGTATGTTTGCCGCGAAAAGGCGATCGGACTGCTCGACAGAATATCAGGTTCAATTATCGTCTCCGAAACAAGATTCGGACCGTTCGTTCACGGCGAGCTGAAAATCGCAGAGGAAGCTTCAGGCAAACTCGTAACACTTGTAAAAAAGAAGGCCAGGGAAGTAGCAATAGAAAAAGGGATGGATCTGATCATTATTGATGGTCCGCCTGGTATCGGCTGTCCTGCAATCGCTGCGATTTCTGGATCGGATCTTGTGCTCGCTGTCACAGAACCTACGGTCTCAGGCGCTCACGACCTCGCGCGCGTCCTTAATTTGACAGATCATTTCGGGATCGAGACGGTCGTGTGCATCAATAAGTCGTCGATAAACCCCGATAATGCGAATAAGATAAGAGAATTCTGTGAAAGCCAGGGTCTCGATGTTGTCGGAGAATTGCCCTACGATAATTGTGCAACGAAGGCGATGGTCGCAGGTATGACTTTAATCGAATACACCGATTGCCCCATATCAAATGAAATAAGGGGCATGTGGACGAAGATTGAGAATAGACTCAAGATTGGAGACCGCGGATAAATTTTGCTTCTGTCCGGCGCACGTCAAAGAACTCCTTTCGCATAATTCAAAATCCCGAATCAAAGTCCGAACGAGCCAAAGATAGCTGATGATCTTCTGTTCATCCATTATTCGGCAATTGTTACTGCATCCCACGACAAAATTCTATTCGCGAAATCCAAGAAAGACCACCAGTCACATTTTTTCAATCTTCTACCCCTCCAGTATACCATAGGTGCATTCATGGCGTTGACAACGCGACAGAATCACCAAAACGAACCATAAAAAAATAATTTGAAATATCAAACGGTTTATCCATTTCGCATGGCATTCAAGTGTGTCGATCACAGAGATGTAAAACAAGAGGACGTCAAGGAAGAGGGTGCGAAAGGTGCAAAGATCCGTTGGTTGATCACAAAGGAAGACGGCGCTGAGAAATTTGCGATGAGGCATTTCGAAGTCGCAGTTTCAGGAAGTTCCCCGTTGCACCAGCATCCATATGAACATGAAGTTTTTGTGCTCAAAGGAAAGTGTGAGATTTTCTGCGGTGGAAAAACGGAGACGGTTGGAGAGGGTGGAGTCATATTCGTTCCGCCAAACGTGGTCCACCAATTCAGAAATGTAGGTCAAACGACTCTCGAATTCCTCTGCATGATTCCCTACACAGACTGAAGAATATGGGCTATGTTGAAATCACAATTGTGTGTATCAAACCCGAAGGCCATCAGAAAATGAGCGAAAGCCAACGACGAGCTCAATCCTGTGTCTAGGAAAGTGCAATTTCCTCCAAAAGCTCTACGGGCCCTCAGCCACAAAAGAAGAGAGATGGTGTAAGCGTAACTGCGACAACAAAAAGGGAAGAAGCGCCAAGAAATGGCGCTTCATCGGACTAGTTCACCAAATTGTGGGATAATACATCATCCACCGGCACGCCCATCGCCGACCGAATCCACCGCGGAACATGCGCCCGAATCGCCAGTACCGTGGCGGGACTGCCTGGAAATAAAACCAGGCAGGAGGCACGTAGGGATTTGCATATCCAGGTACCGGGAATCCAGCGCAATATCCCGCTCTTCGGCCAGTCAATGGCCCAAGTCCAAGGGGACCTGTTCCATCGCCGCCAGGCACCTTTAATCACCTCCTCTCTTTCTCCTTTCGATTTCCTTCTTCAACTCCTCTATCTCCTGCTCGAGATCGTCTTTCTGCGATTCGAGATAGCTGAGCTCCTCTTCGAGCATCCTCAGCTCCTCTTCCGGCGTAAGACCATATGGACTACCGTATGGCCTCGGACCCCACATCGGCGGTACATATGGATAAAGCACATCGGCTGCATAGGGAGGGGCATAAGCACCTCTTGCCCAACCGGGCAGTCCAGTCAGCCAATACATCCACCTGTAGCCTCTACCAAACCCTCGCGGCATCATTATCACCTCCTACTCCCGTTATATTCACGAGTGACGACAATCACGGCCCATTGTAGAGTGGCCATAATTGACGTCCCTCGTAAACATCTACATTATGCAATAATGCGCACTATTATTTATAATTTTCCCAATATTGCGCATAATAACGGAGACATGGATTCATACATCGAACTATCACGACGGACTTTGAGAAGAGAAAACCTGAAGAATCCTAGAATGGACCTAGAAAGTGAAAGTTGGAATCCCGTGACATGGGGAAAAATGGATTTTTTTGAAAAACTGCCTCGATCAAAATACCTTTCGCCCAGCCGAAAGACAGTACTACGAAGCAATCATAATATACGTTACTGGACATCATCCTAGATGGATTATGTTCGAGCCACGAAGGGGTAGAAGGCGCGGACCGCGGTGGATCTCAGAAATTCCCATCGTCAGGGTATTCGGACCGATAGATAGACCGCACATCGGCGTCATCAAAATGAGTTTTGAAGAAGTCGAAGCTGTGAGGCTCGTCGATTATCAAGGTCTTGATCAAGAGACGGCGGCCTCTCTAATGGGAATTTCACGGAAATCACTATGGCTTGACCTTCATTCGGCCCGCTTCAAACTCGCTAAAGCACTCATCGAAGGTGCTGTGATTCAGCTCGAGGAGGGAAATTTTCTCATTAGACCTGGGCATCCCGCGGATCTCAAACCTAAGTCGAGGGAAGTAAAGGAAGATGAGAGAGAATTAGAAGATAATCAGTGATATCAACTTCTCCACTACTATCTAGCACTAATACTTGTGATGAGCTTTCGATCAGTCAATCAAATCTTCACATTCCTTTTCAAAGATTCGGTGAAAGAATCTCCTCTGCGACTCAATTCATCAATTGACCAGCAAGAAATTAAAGAAGGGGCTATTGGATCTTGAGTACATTCGAGGGCATTTCCGGTTTCGGGACAAAAGCGACCTCCTGCTCATTGAGAATTGTCACATGCATCGCCTTCGAAGAACTCTTCACAGATGTGGTGATAGATTTCTTCAATTCCTCCGGTGTTGAGCAAACCCTTGCATTGATGACAAGCTTCCCTTCGCCGATGAAAAATCGCTCACCCCTCAAATCGTCGATTCTCAACCTATCCCCGACAAGACTCAATTTCATCGTGCTTCTCGTCGATGAAAGAATTGCCTTCACATGCGCTAGTGAGTTGCTCTCGAAGTGCTCCGCAATTCCCTTCATTATTTCTATGAGAAAAGTCCGCGCGTCTACGCGCTCGTCCGCCCTAACCTCAGCGCTGTAGTTGCACCAGCCGAGCATCGCTTTTTCCCTGGCGAAAATCCTCTGATCGACCTCGAGAGGTTTCTTTGTGCTCTTTTTTTCTGAGATCATCAACTCCGCAATTCTTTCCACATTCATTTTCGTGATGAAAGAGTAGGGTATAATCATCGCCTCTTGATTGAGGTTTTTGATATACTCAATAACCGCGTCCAGTTGCCCCCCTTCGACGAGGTCACATTTTGACAGGACAATGATCTCTGCTTCCTTGATCTGTTGCACTGGGATGAGACTTGCCAAAGTGGAGGAGTCCTCTTTGCGATTAAGTGATTCGTAGGTAGCTTGACAGTCGACAACGACAAACAATGGCGCAATCTCAAAATCTTGTGGATATAGCTCCTTCAAAGGCGAGATAACAGCCGCGAGGAGGTTTGTCGCCGTTCCAATCGATTCAGCAATGATGAGATCGGGTCTCTTGGTGAAGGCGAGTCGTTGGGCATCCCTAACAAATTCCTCAAAATTCACACAAAAGCAACCGCCACGGATTTCTTCCACATCGAACCCACCGCTGCGCATGAATTCGGTGTCGACGAGGACATTGCCCTGGTCGTTTGTAATGACTGCAACTAGGGCGTTTTCCTTTTCCATCAAAAATTTCCCGACAGCCATTGCCATACTGGACTTGCCAGCACCGAGGAAACCGCCGATGATTGCAATTCTAACTGGATTGCGAAGTTCATCGCCTGTCATGTTGTTGCTCACCGGCAGGGCAAATCGTTCAATGACTAAATAAATTGCCGATAAGTCAAATATTGAAGATCGCGATCCTCCTAGCGACCAGCCAGTCCCTCAAGCTTTACGAACCTATTGATATAAGCGCAATTCTCACACGGAATTGTGATCACACATTTTTCCCCTTTTGAAATCCCCCTGAGCGCGCAGACAATCGCGTGATCGATAGGCCTGAAAGGTTGCTTTCTCTGGTTTCCAATCAAAATCTCCTTCTCGACTTTATTGATGACCGATGCGCAAGAACACTTCTTGATATGTTCGAGACATTTCATTGCCTCTCCCTCCGTACAGGAATCGCATCGCGTCCCGACCTTTGCCAACGATCCGAAGAGTCCTGCGAGCGGATCGACGAGATAAATCGTATTCTCTTTTCCAAAGGTAATGAAGATCGAATTTCGATGTAAGGGCGCGATCAACTCCATCCGCGTTCCCCTCACCTTTTTCTCAGAAGCGACTGTCCAAAACTCCCTTAAATGATTGTTCAACTGGTATACGAGTTGATGGTAGTTAACACCGATCAAATCGGCTAACTCTTGCTTTGAAACGGGCGAATCCAGTGCCCTTCTGTAAAGAGTTTTGAGAATTTGCTTCCTTAGATCATGATTTACGAGACTGACGTATGCCTCTGGATCAATATATGATACCTCAATGACACAAGCATTCTTCATCAAATGATGATTGATTTTTCAAATATTAAAGGATGGAGTCAAAAATATAATATCATGCATGATCCCTCATGTATCGCGACGATTTCTGCTTCCCCACCTTGGATTATTTTGACCAAGGAAGGACGATTTTCGTTCAGTAAAGTCATAAAAGGAGTCAGGATTTTGGCGCCGGCTATCGGCAGGATGACTCGGTAATCAGGGACAAAACATTATTATGGGTATTTGACGCAACCCAAAAAAAACGAAAAAAACGTACGAGAAATGATCCGTAGGATGATGTATCACACTTTTTCGCACCGTGTCCTGCTCTGCTCCCTCATGAATTGGATAAGGTAGTAAGGACCACCAGCACCTTTTCCAGTTGATCCACTCGCTTTCCAACCGCCAAAAGGCTGGGCGCCAACCATCGCACCCGTCGAGCCACCCCGCCTTCTATTTGCATAAAGTACCCCTGCCTCAGTGTGATCGAAGTAATAATCAATCTCCCCCTCATCGGTTGTAAAAATCCCTCCCGTAAGACCATACTCAACCTCATTTGCTCTTCTCACCGCTTCCTCTAGGTTCGGAACTCGTTGCACGCACAGGAAAGGGAGGAAGAGCTCATTCCTAATAAGGAAGTGATCGTTGGGGAGATCTGCAACAATCGTTGGCTCGACATAGTGGCCCCTGTCAAAAATGCCACCAGTAATTCTCGACCCGCCGGCAAGGATTTTTCCGTCAGCCTTTGCGATATCTGCAAACTTGACGAAATCGTTAGCCGCTTTCTCACTAATGACGGGTCCAAGAAAAACATCGCGTTCTCTCGGATCCCCGATCTTGAGCGCTTGTGTCTTTTTGATCATTTTTTTGATAAACGCATCAGCAACATCCTCGAACACGATGACCCGTGAACAGGCGCTGCACTTCTGTCCACCGTACCCGAAAGCTGAGGACACAACACCATCGACAGCGTCATCAAGGTCTGCCTTCGAAGAGACAATGATCGCATTCTTGCCGCCCATCTCAGCAATAACAGGTCTCGGCCATGGATTGATTGAAGAATGGATGATGCTGTATCCGATTTCCTTTGACCCCGTAAAGACGATTCCACTTACCCCAGGATGGTGGATTAAAGCATCTCCCACTTCCGCACCTGGGCCAGCAACGAAATTGATTACACCGGGAGGTAATCCGGCAAGCCGCATGATCTGACAGATCATATAGACCGGAAGTGGTGCTAATGACGACGGCTTAATGACGACGGTGTTCCCAGTGATCATCGCGGCCGTCGCCATGCCCGTTGTGATAGCAGCTGGAAAATTGAAAGGGCAGATAACCGCCCATACTCCATATGGGCGCATGACGCTCAGCGATTTTTCGCCCTCGTAAGCCATCAGTGTCTCGACGACGAAACCGTCATGACGAACCATTTGGTCGCAGTAGAATTCGATGAAATCGATCGCCTCATCGACATCAGCCACCGCCTCATACCTGTTCTTACCATTATCGAGTGTCACAGCCGCAGCAAGCAAGAACTTCTCATTTCTCATGATGCTAGCAATTTTTTTGAATATAGAAACCCGTAGGTGCCAGTCAGTCTCCGACCATTCCTTGAATGCTTCACCAGCGGCCCTGACAGCTTCGTTCACATCATGAGATGTAGAGCGTGGAAAACGGCCGAGCAGGATTGAACGATCAATCGGACTCCTGTCCTCAAAACCCCCCTGCGCTTCTCTCTCAACTCCGCCTATGATATTTGGAAACGAAACACCGAGTGGCGTTGAATCAAGTGCTTCTTCATACGCCAGGTGAACCTCCTCAATTTTTTTCGCCTTGAGTGCGTTTTCAAAAGTCTTTTCATTTGTAAAAGTCATATCAAATCAGTACTCCTGGATCAAACATGAGAGCTTTCCTTTAATAAGGATTTCGAACAGAAATGTTTATTATTACCCAAAATCCAGTCTATTTTTTAAAAAAAAGCAACTAGGTGCTTTCCAAGAATTCAAAATTTAATACACACGAGAGATTGTGTCATTGAACAAGGTTGAAAATCATGCGTTATCGATGTCCCTGCGAATAAAAAATGAGCGATTATCGGGAATTTTCGGTAGTAGTGATGAAATCGATGAAAACGATAAAATAAGATTCCCTCGCTACAGGTCTTAACAATCCTATGAAGAGTCGGAAGGCTTAATTCCTTAATGATCTGGGTTGGTCACCATGGAGGAGAAAAAGGAGGGCAAGATCGGCATTTATTTGTGCAGGGAAAAGGGAGAGATCAGTGACCGCATTGACCTTGAAGAGGTCGCAGCCTTCTTGCGCCAATTTGAGGATGTCGTCGATGTGGACATTTTCGATGAGCTCTCTTCGAGGGAAGGGATCGATTTTCTTATCGGCAAATACCTGGACAAGAAATTTGACAGGATTCTCATCGGTGGGGCGATCCCCAATATCCAGGGGGAGACGATTAGGAGTGCACTCGCCTCAGCGGGAATGAACAAGTATCTCTTTGAAATGGTCAATCTCAGAGAGCAGTGTGCATGGGTTCACCCTGACAAGGCGGAGGCGACGAGAAAGGCGAAGTCCCTTATGCTCGGCGGTCTCGAACGGGTTAGACGCCTAAAACCACTAGAGGACATCACGATTCCGATCAAGGACTCCGTTCTGGTCATCGGAGGTGGCGTGGCGGGCATGGCGGCTGCGCTTGAAATCGCCAAAGCAGGTCACAAGGTCTATCTCGTCGAGAGGGAGGGGGAGCTCGGGGGGAGGGCTTACAAACTCGCGACAACGTTTCCGACACATAATTGCGGGATATGCTGCATGCAGTATTGCAAGGAGTGCATCTTTACACCTAAGATCGAGGACGTCGAAAGAAACCCCTTTATCGAAGTCATGCTAAACACTGAGGTAAAAGAGATCACAGGAGGGTTTGGGAACAGACATGTAAAGGTCGTCCAGAATGGTACTGAAAAAGAGTTCGATGTCGGCGCGATCGTCGTCGCAACAGGATCGAAGACCTTCGATCCCCGTAGGATACCCTCGTACTCTTACGGCGAGAGTAAGGACATCATGACCTCCATGGAATTCATCGACATTATGCGGCACGCTGATATCACAGGGGTACGAAGACCTTCCGATGGAAAAATCCCGAAGACTATCAACTTTGTCTTATGTGTCGGTTCGAGAGACAAGTCCAAAGGCAATCTACACTGCTCCCTCGTTTGTTGCACATACACAATCGGGATTGCAAAAGAGGTCAAGAAATTACATCCAGAAACTGAAGTGTATATCCACTACATCGATCTCAGGGGTCCGTATAGAGGATTTGAGGAATTTTATACAGATGCGAGAGAAATTGGCATTAATTTCATTCGTGGCAAGGTCGCTGAGATCATTCCTGAAAATGGAAAACTGTTGATTAGGGCGGAGGACACTGATGCTGGCGTTGTACTCAATATAGAGAGCGACCTCGTAGTTCTCGCGGTGGGGCAGGAGCCAAGCGAAGGATCTGACAGAATCGCCAAGATGCTCCACATACAGACAGATATCGATAACTTCATGAAAGATGTCAACCCGATGCTACCGCCACAGATACGCCGCGGCGTTTATATCGCGGGCTGTGCACAAGGTCCTAAAGGTATCAGATATTCCATCGATGATGCAAAATCCGTTGCACAAGAGATCATTGCGCTCCTCGACGCAGGGAAGATCAATATTGAGAGGATCACGGCGAAGGTTAACGAGGAGCGGTGCCGCGGATGCGGGCGATGCGCTGAGGTGTGCGTGTTCAAGGCGATATCCCTTGTTCCAAAGGACGGAGGGCGTGTCGCAGTAGTTGATGAATATCTTTGTGAGGGATGCGGGGCATGCGCCGCCGCCTGCTGCAATAAAGCGATGACCGTGAGCCATTACGAGCGAGAACAGATCGAATCGATCATTTGCTCACTCATCCAGGAGGTGGAAGAATGAGCAATGATTTTGAGCCGACAATACTCGTCTTTGCATGTAGCTGGTGCGGTTATCCAGCAGCAACTCTCACGGGCGTGCACCACCTGAGTTACCCTCCAGGCGTTAAGATCATCCGAGTCATGTGCACTGGACGTGTTGAGCCAGCATTCATGATGAAAGCCTTCGAATGCGGTGCTGACGGTGTCGCCGTTGTGGGATGCAGAATCGACGATTGCCACTACACTGACGGAAACAAGCATGCGCTGAAGCGCATCGAAGCCGTGAGAAAGCTTCTTAGATATACAGGTCTGGGTGAGGAGAGGTTAAGATGCGAATGGCTTTCTGCCTCCGAGAAGTACAAGTTCCTCAACTTGATCAACAGCATGTATAATGATCTAAAGGCCATGGGCCCCAACCCAGTCCCCAAGATCGAAAGAAGAGAAGTGATGGAATTCGACAAAAAGGCCATCGACGATTTGATAGCGGACACCGGCGCACATGACTGCGTTGAATGCGGGAAGTGTACATCGGTATGCCCCGTCGCACGCTTCGATCCAAATTTCGCGCCCCGTGTCATCGTTTTAAGGGCACTTGAGGGCGTCTCGGACAGCTTGAGCAAGGACAGGGACATCTGGTCATGCATTACCTGTGAAATGTGCAACTCGATGTGCCCCTACAAAGTCGATTATTCCGGTTTCATTCAAGGTATGCGTTCCGAGGCGATCATGCTCGGCAACGAACCAGAATGCTCCCAGGGCGGACTACTCCAGAGCATGATGCGTGTGATGGCACACACCGAGAAACAGAATCGACTGGATTGGGTGCCCAATGATGTGAAGATCGCCGACAAAGGTGACATTTTATATTTCGTGGGGTGTGCACCGCACCTCGATGCCGTGTTCTACGACCGTAACCTCAATCTAACTGGCACAGCGGTTTCAGCGATCAAAATTCTCAACCACGCAGGTGTCGTACCAGTTGTCAGTAACGACGAGGTGTGCTGTGGACACGACCTCAACTGGGCAGGCGATAACGAGAATTTTGAGAAGCTGATGGAGAAAAACATCGAAATGATCAAGAACGCTGGCGCGAAAAAAGTCATTTTCTCATGCCCAGAATGTTACAGGACGTTCAATATCGACTATCAGGACATACTGGGTGATCAAGACTTCGAAATGATGCACCTCACCGAGTTCCTCGCAGACCTCATCGACGAGGGGAAACTTGAACTTAAACCAGCGACCGACGAAGAGGATTCAGTGACCTATCACGATCCATGTCGTCTCGGGAGACATCTCGGGGTGTACGACGAGCCTCGTGATATTCTCAGGGAAGTGGGCGTTGAGGTGAGGGAGATGGCAAATACAAGGGACAAGGCGCAGTGCTGCGGCGTTTCCGCTTGGATCACCTGCGGGAGACCAGCGAAGCAGATGCAGCTCGACAGGATTGCGGAAGCCAAGAGAACTGGTGCTCGTCGGCTTCTCACGATGTGCCCTAAATGCAGGATTCATCTCGATTGTGCTGTCTCGAAGGAAGTCGATGTCGACAGGTCCCTCATCGACATTCCTATGGAGGACTACGTAACGTATTTGGCGAAGCGCCTCGGTCTGTAAAACCTTATGTGCAAATACGATCTCAGACGAGGCGATACCTTTCGCCCGGGCGGAGGATGACGCACTTCGCCCGCGTCTTCGACTCGACCTTTCTCCGGAATTCCTCAGGATCGGCCTTGATCGGATCGAAGGTGTTGTAGTGCATTGGAATGACCAATTTCGAGTTCAACATCGCCGTTGCCCTGACCGCATCGTCAATGCCCATCGTGTAATGTCCCCCGATCGGCAACAGTGCCACATCAATTGCAAATTCCTCACCAATGAGTTTCATATCCCCAAAGAGCGCGGTATCCCCCGCGTGATAGATCGCCTTGCCGTCTGTTGAAATGACGAATGAGCAGGCGACTCCGACAGAGCTGATGCCGTCGACAGATGAACCATGAAACGCTGGAAAGATTTTCACATTACAGAAAGGCATGACCAATGTACCGCCGATATGGCCGTCAATCGACTTAGCGCCCTTGGAGCCCACGTAGTTCGCGATCTCGAAAGTCGAATGTACTGGCGCCCTTGTTTTCTTCGAAATCTCGATGGCGTCACCGAGGTGATCTCCGTGCGCATGCGTGACGAGAATGAGATCAGGTTTGAGATCTTTCGGCGCAGATGCTAGAGGATTGCCTGTGATGAAAGGATCGACGAGTATCTTCCCCTTTGAGGACTCAACGAGAAAGGCCGAATGCCCCAAATACACGATATCTACCATGCAAACCCCCGCCTTTTATCAGTGAAAACCGCCTATTTCAATGCTTTGCCCCTTCTCTTTGCTGAATTGATCACCTCATGATTTTGTTGATTTCAATCATTTCTGGAACAAAATGAAAAAAGAGATAACGGTGAAGTATCAGTATCATTACACGGAGGAAATACCGATGGAACGATTTGACGTCTGCATTGTTGGCGGCGGACTGGCGGGGCTTTGTGCCGCTTTCGAGGCCGCGAGGGCCAACGCGAATGTCTGTATGGTCACAAAAGGGTGCGTCGGAAAAGCATCGGCGACCTCGATGTCGGCCGGGATTTTTTCACATCCAACCGAACAAATGAGGGAAGACGACCTATTCAGGGCGACGATGGAAATCGGACGCTGGATCAACGATGAAAAACTCGTAAGAAAGCTTGTGAGCGGTGGCAAGGAAGTCCCCAGTTTCCTCCAGAGCCTTGGGGTTAAATTTGAATCGAAGCCTTCAGGGATGCACCTAATGCGAGAGAGGCTCATTTTCCCAATGATAGAACTCACTACACTGATGAAAGAATCGTTGAAAGAGATGGGCGTTACCTTCTTTGAACATTGCACTGTAGAGAACCTCGTCGTCGATGGGAAAAAATGCCTGGGGATCGTCTGTTTAGACCGCAATTGCTCACCTTTTTCAATCATCGCCAATGCAACTATCCTTGCAACTGGCGGATTTTGCGCGATGTTTGAGAACAACGATAACCCCGTTTCGACAACTGGTGACGGAATGGTCATGGCCCTTGAGGCAGGCGCGTCGCTGAGGGATCTTGAATTTGTCCAGTTTTTCCCGATCGCAATGATTCATAAGGGTTTACCGCCATTTATCCTCTTCCCGCCCTACCCTACAGGCGCGAGGATCGTCAACGATAGAGGCGAGGACATTTTGAAGAAAAGGGTGCCAGAGGAAACGGATTTGACGAAGGCAGTCATCGTCTACCGCGACAGGGTCTGCCAGGCGATCGCCTTCGAGGAGGAAAAGGGGAGGAAGTGTTTTCTTGATCTCTCGTCTGTGAAAAGGTGGGACGATGCGGACATGAAAACGATGAACTCGATGTTCCAGCTTCGCACCTATCGTTTTCCATCAAATAATGAGACTATGATAAGGATTACCTGCACGGCTCATCATTCGATGGGCGGCATCATCATCGATGAAGATTGCTCGACTGGTATCCAAGGCCTTTATGCCGCAGGAGAAGTCGTCGGCGGGATCCACGGAGCGAACAGAAAAGGAGGAAATGCGCTCGCAGATGCACTGATCTTCGGGAGGATCGCGGGTGCTAACGCCGCAAAACAAAAGGGTTTGCCCGTTGAAAAGGATCGGTTTGAAACGCTGGTCTCGATAACTGATAACCAGTCCAGACAAGCCGAAGAGATCCCGCGCGACAGATTAGAAGAGATGAGAGAGACGATCGCACGAACCTGCTCAAAGTGTCTCGGTATTGTACGCTCGAGAGACTTGCTCTCTGAGAGTGCTGCAATAACTGAGAAGATGTTTGTCGCCTTGAAGAATGCAAGAACTGATCAAAAATCACGGATTCTCCTTGACGAGGTTCGATCAATGGCGCTTTTGGCCGAGATGACTACCCATACCGCACTCCTTCGCCAGGAAAGTAGGGGGTCCCATTTCAGAAAGGACTTTCCCGTCGAAGATGAGCGCTGGCTTGGGTACATCGAAGTCTCCATGGTCGACAAGAAGCCAGCGTATTCATTTGTGCCGAAAGGGGGGAAAGCGGCATAAAAACAGAGAAGCAGTGTGCATTCATCTTGCACATAACAATCGAATCCTCCCAGAATTTATCAGCAGGATTTAGATGGTATTATGCGTCATGAATGCCTAACCTATGGTCGAAAGAATACGGAAATGAGCACCATTTTATCCCATAGGGAAGAAAAATGCGAATCATGAGAGGCTGGTGTTTCGCTTGAGAATCTCGATCATTGGTGCTGGTTATGTTGGTCTTGTCACTGGCGTTTGCTTCGCAGAATTGGGTCATGAGGTCATTTGCATAGACGTCGTTGAAGAGAAGGTCAAGGCTATCAATGAGGGGATGAGTTCAATTTACGAGAAAGGACTCGATGCGCTCCTCCAGAAACACCTGAAGGGTCGTACGTTCTACGCCACGAATGATTTCTATCACGTAAAGAACACGGATATCACCCTTGTTTGTGTTGGAACGCCGCGGATGGAAAACGGGTTTCTTGATACGACTTACCTTGAAAGTGCTGCGATGGATATCGGTCAGGTCCTTGCTGAGAAAGATGGATACCACGTAGTCACGGTGAGAAGCACTGTGTTGCCTACGACTACGGAAAGTATTGTGGTCCCAGCACTCGAGCGAACTTCTAAGAAAAAGGCTGGAAAGGATTTTGGTGTTGCTGTAAACCCCGAGTTCCTCAAGGAGGGCAACGCGATCGAAGACTTCATGCATCCAGATAGGATCGTAATAGGGGCTCTCGACGACCGCTCCCTCACCGTCCTAAGATCTCTCTACTCGACCTTCAAGTGTCCCGTTGTGGAGACATCCCTGAAAACAGCGGAGATGATCAAACTCGCATCAAATGCGTTCCTAGCGACGAAGATTTCATTCATCAATGAGATCGGGAATATCTGCAAGGCTCTGGGAATTGATGTCAGAGAGGTCGCGAGAGGGATGGGATACGATAAGCGGATAGGACCAGAATTCCTCAGAGCGGGCTGCGGCTTCGGAGGTTCTTGTTTTCCGAAAGACACCACTGCACTTGCTTCACTGGCGAGGTCTCAGCAAATCGAACCGATCGTTCTTGACGCAGTTATAGGGGTCAACGAAAGACAGCCCCTCAAGATGGTCGAATTACTGGAGCGCCATATAGACATTCAGGGGAAGACGATAGCGGTTCTCGGGCTCTCTTTCAAACCTGGTACTGACGACATCCGGGAAGCGAGCTCGATCAAAATCGTCAAAGCGTTGATTGAGAAGGGCGCGAATATTAAGTGCCATGACCCAAAGGCGATTGAGAATTTTCGCAGAGAATTCCCAACGCTCACTTATTGCGGAACTCCCCGAGAATGCATTGAGGACTGCGATGCGGTTCTCATCGTGACTGAGTGGGAGGAATACGCAGATCCAAATCTATACGGTGACAAGCTCGTAATCGATGGGAGGGGAATCGTGAGAACAAAAAAATACGACGGAATCTGTTGGTGAAAGGAATGAAAGCGGTAATTCCTGCTGCGGGTCTGGGCGTTAGATTTTTGCCATTGACGAAAGCGCAGCCGAAGGAAATGCTGCCGGTTGTCGATAAGCCGACAATCCAGTATGTTGTCGAGGAGGCGATCGCAGCGGGCATCAGCGATATCATCATCGTAACTGGTGCGGGAAAGAGGGCGATCGAAGATCATTTTGATCGATCGCCAGAACTTGAGGCAGTACTCGAGAGAAACGGTAAGGAAGAGGAATTGCAAGAGATCAGAAGGATATCGCATCTCGCGGAGATTCATTACATCAGGCAAAAGACGCCGAGAGGTCTTGGCGACGCTGTCTATTGCGCAAGGAGACACATAGGCAATGAACCGTTTGCTGTCATGCTTGGCGACACAATCAATATCGCGGCGGTCCCCGTCGTCAAGCAACTTATGGACGTTCATGAGTTGCTTGGCACGTCCGTCATCGCCGTCGAGAGAGTGCCGAGGGAGAAGATTAGGGATTACGGGATCATTAAGGCTAGAAACGTGAGGGAGAGACTCCACTTAATAGAGGATTTGGTCGAGAAACCTATACCAGATCAGGCGCCGTCAGATTATGGTATTACTGGCACATACATCTTGACCCCCAGTATTTTTCATTGCATCGAACAAACCCCAGCGGGGAGAAACGGCGAGATCCAACTGACAGATGCCCTGAGACTTCTCCTCAGAGAAGAAAAAATCTATGCGTACGAGTTTGAAGGGAAGCGGTACGATATCGGTGACAAGCTGGGGTGGATGAAGACAAACCTCGAACTCATTCTCGATCATCCAGAATTCAGTGAGGAAACCACTAAGTTCCTACTCGATCTGCTCAGGAGGAAAAAGATAATCAAGGGCACAAAGGAAGGGACTCGGAGAGAAAAAAGCAATAATATGTTGGATTAACGAATATCCAGCTAACGTAAGATGACAATGTTGATACCTATCTCGTTTTCACGAAATAAAAAAAAGATCACCCATTGAGTTGGACAGTGACCCAATGGAAATTGCCGAAAAATGAACCCATTCCGATACGACCTTCCTCGTGTCTAAGGTCCATTGGTGTATTTTATACTCAGTCGACTTTTGAAGAATTACCATCTTGGAGAAGAACTGGATTAGAGAACGCTCAGCCTGTCGATGAGAATGTCATTGTCTTGGGCTTGTCGAAGGAAGCGAAGACTTCGTTGATTTTGATAAGTGTCGCCGAGGCGATCTTCTTCGTTGCGCAGCTTCCATATGCGAGCGCTTTGTCTGTGAGTTCGAAACGTCCTCCTTTCCTTTGAATGAGTCCTAACAACTTCATCAGCAACAGATATTTCCTAATACCCCGATCCTGCTCATTGATCATTTCAATCTCATCGATCCCAATCTTACCATGATAGAGCTTGCGTGCAAACCGTGCAAGTGGATAATCTTTGATGGTGGAAAATGCAAGAATCGGGAATTTTTTCCCCTCGATCGCGTCCGCGTATGGGAGAACAGACGGCATGTTGAGGGTGAACCTGTTGCCAAGCATTCCCCACGCCCTCGGACCCATGCCGATGAAATTGCTGTGTTCATACGGCCCCTCATACTTTTCCGGGGCTTTGGAAAAACTCCAAATCGTTCTTATTTGGTAACCATGCTTGCGAAGAAAATCGAGGATTAGTAGATATTGATTCATTTCCATTTCAGGGTTCTGTGAAAGACCGTTAATGGATGAAATCTCTTTTTTCTGTGTTCGATTCTGACTCAATGAAATCTTCGAAGCAAGTGGCGTATAAGGCAAGAGCATCAAAGGATATGTTGATATTCCATCGACACCAGTTGATACTGCTATTTCTAGATCGCGCAGGAGCGATTCTTTTGTTTGAAAAGGTAAAGAAAACATAAGGTCGATGTTGATGTAATCGAATTTTGATTCCCTTACCCTCTTGAGAGTTTCTATGAGATCCACTTGGGTCATTTGTCGATTAAGATAGCGCGAGAGGATTTCTTCATTAAAGGTCTGGATACCTATACTCAGTTGACTAACGCCGCCACCACGTAGTCCGTCAAGGACACGATCATCGAGATCGGCAGGGGACGCTTCCATTGAAACTGGGCCGTTGAACTCGAAGTGTTTCTTGACCTCGTCTACAACTCCGCCGATTGATTCATAAAGGAGCGAGGGCGTACCGCCACTGAGGTAGATCCTCTCGATCTTCGCCTCCCCATATCTCGCGGCGTAAAGCTCGATTTCTTTACTTAACGCAGACACAAAATGATCCGCGCTCCTTGCACTAAACCGCTCTCCCGGAAGCGCGCAGTAAGTGCACCGGAAGGCACAGAAGGGCACGCGGATGTTCAAACCAGCGTGATCAATATGATTAGGAAGGACTTCTTCAGGTTGCTCAGCAAATGAAAAGGAGACGCTCGATGCGACCTTTTCGGCCATGCGGTCAATCATCCAAAAAGTGAAACTGGTCATTTCCCGCCACCAAGGTACCGCTGAAATTATGCGTGCTGCATTGAAAAGGCGTAAGCGACGTGAATATACTAAAGATTATTGAGCTATCGGATGATTGATAGATTCCTCGCTCCAACTTCCGCGCACCATGCGAATCAGCTAGATGATGCGATACGGTTCGGCCTACAGTTTACTTGGGAGGAAATCAGTAACCTGACAAACAATCGAAGACCGCAGGAGGACAAATCTTTGGAATATCGGCATGATGCATGATTGCGGAGCGCGTGGCAAGATTTTTGCGAGTGTCATGGAATGAGCGATGAGATTCTCAATGAGTATCATTGGCAGAAATTGCAGTTTCAGATAGACATAATGAGAAGCGAGCCTTTATAAACGAAGAATTACGCTACACCTTAATATTTACATTTCGAGCGCAGCACCTCCCGAATGAAAAACGGAGTCGAGGTCGACTTTGTCTTTGCGTCATCACTCTCATAAAAAGAGGTGGTGATCAAATTGACAACACGGAGAGTTGCTATGAAAGGTAAGGAGCGTGAAGGGATTAGGGTTCTCTGTATCGACGACGAAATAGAACTCCTCGACATCATTAAACTCTATCTCGAGAGAGAAAATAATATCACTGTTCAATGCACCGCTTCGGCGCACGATGCGCTCACCATGATGAATGAACAGGATTACGACGTGATCGTTTCAGACTATGCAATGCCCGAGATAAACGGCATCGACCTCCTCAAGGAGATTCGATCGAGGGGGTGGAGGATACCTTTCATATTATTTACAGGTAAAGGGAGGGAGGAGGTTGCTATTGACGCCCTCAATTTAGGCGCCGATGGATATGTGCAGAAAGGGGGCGACCCTCGCGCGCAGTTCGCTGAGCTCCTCAACATGATTAGGACACTTGTAGAAAAGAAGTGGGCGCTCGAAGCGCTCGAGGTTAGCGAGAGGGCACTTGCCGAAGCTCAGACAATCGGCGAAATGGGCAACTTCATTTTCGATCTCACCGAGAATCGATTGAGTGTGTCCGATGAGTTGTTAAGAATCCTTGGTATGGACGAGTCGTCATTCACAGGCGAATATGAGCAACTCTTCGAATTTATACACCCGCTTGATCGGGAGCGCGTTAGAGAGGCGATGATCAATACACTACAGAGCGGCCGTGGTTGCGAAATTGAGTACAGGGCTATTCCACCAGGTGGAGATGAGCGAGTCATACGTCACCGGTCGGTGGTCATTCTTGATGAGGATGGTGTCCCGATCAAGCTGATTGGTGTATTGAAAGACGTGACCGAGGACGTACATCGTATCGAGCATCTCGAAAGGCTCAATTCAATGCTCTTCGCAATAAGGCGTGTCAATCAATTGATCGCGAGGGAAAGGGATCAAACGAAGCTCATTAAGAGCGTATGCAATGATTTGCTGAGGACACGAATGTATAAATGCATAGCCATCGCCGTCAAGGGTAGTGGAAGGTCCATTGAAGCACATGGTTCTTTTGCAAACAGCGAACTTGAGGAGAAGTTCTCAAAACTGAGATCACTTGATGAGCTCATTTGCATCCGCGAAGCACTTTCAACAGGCGGCGCGATCGTCTTTCCACAGCCAGATAGTCGCTGTTCTGGTTGCCCCTTAGAACATCGGGATACTGAGAGAATTGATATCACTATCACGAAGAGAATTGAATATGGCGGCGAGGTCTACGGTGCTATTCTCGTGCACCTCCACTCTACTGCGATCGTTCAAGAAGAAATCGATTTCATTTGCGATCTCGCTGAGGATCTCGGACATGCCCTCTACGCGCTGAGGATTGAAACGATCAAGATGAAGGCGGAGGAATTGCTTGCGAGGAGTGAGCGACGTTACCGCCATTTCTTTGAGGGGGCGAACGAAGGGTTCGCGATCCTACAGGACGGGGTTGTAAGGTTTGCCAATAAAAGCCTCTATCGAATGGGCGACTACCAGGAAAGCGAAGTACTAGGGAAGCACTTCACCGAGTTTGTTGCTGATGATGAAAGAGCGAGGTTGCTTGATTATTATACAAGACGATTGAGAGGAGAGGATCTCCCATCAGTTTATGAGACAAAATTGAAGAAAAAAGACGGGAGTGTAATCATCGCTGAGCTCAATGTGACTGTGGCTGAGAACGAGGGGGGCATCGCCACATATGTGATCATAAGAGATATCACGGAGAAGGTGAAAATGCGGGAGCTCCTCGAAGAGTCCGAGAAGAGATACCGTCTACTTTTCCAGGTAACGGGCACGGCAATGATTGTAATCGAAGAAGATATGACTATTTCGCTCGCCAATGACGAATTTGTGAAGCTCACTGGTTACTCTCGCGAGGAAATCGAAGGCAAAATGAAGTCGAAGGATTTCGTGGCGGAAAAGGAAGTTCAAAGGGTCACCGAATATCATTTTGCGAGGAGAGAAGACCCATCGAAGGCTCCGCGGAGTTATGAGCTCGAGTTGAAATGCAAAAACGGAGAAATCAAGGTTGCAAAAATCACAATTGACATGATCCCTGGGACGAAGCGAAGCGTCGCCTCGCTCATCGATATCACAGAAGAAAAGAAACTAAGGGAGGAATTGATCAGACAGAGGGAAGAATACGAACACCTATTCGACAGCATCGACACGATGGTCTGGTATGCGACTGACCCAGAAACTTATGGAAAGGCAAACCGGGCGCGAGCGGAGTTCCTAGGGAAAAAGAAAGAAGAGATCGAGGGAAAGAAAATCTGGGAATTCTTGCCGGCACCCGAAGCGGAAGTTGGCGTGCGGGGAAATCGTATCGTCTTCGAGGAGAAGAAGAAGTACAGGGATTTCGAGTGGGTGACGAACGCAAAGGGCGAGAAGAGGCTGATGCTTGTCACGAAAATCCCGAAATTCGACAAGAACGGAAACGTGGAATTCGCGGCCTGTACTGCCGAGGACGTAACAGAACTGAAGAGAGCGCAGGACGCCCTCGCACTCGCGAATAGGAAATTATACCTTCTCGGAAGCGTCACGAGGCACGACATTTTGAATCAACTGGTGGTGATTTCCGGCAGTCTTCAGCTATTGGCTGATTCCGTCAAGGAAGAAAAACAGAAGCGCTTCGTCTCTATGGCGCTGAAGGCAGCAATGAACATCGAGAAGCACCTCGAATTCAGCAGGGACTACGAAAGAATGGGGACATACCCTCCCGAATGGATGAATCTCCGCCAGGCGATTGAAAAAGCTATGGCGACAATCGACCGCACCAAGGCGAGGATCGAAGTGCACATTAGCGAAGATTTGGAGATCTACGCAGACAGATTGCTCGAGAAGGTCTTCAGCAACCTCCTCGACAATGCATTAAAGCACGGTGGCGAGAAGCTCACATATGTACGGATTTCTGCGGAAATGAAGAACGATAGAATCATCATCGTTTGTGAAGACGATGGCAAAGGCGTTGAGACGAGCCACAAGAAGTCAATTTTCGAGGGACGTCACGGCAGAGGTCTTTACCTGATCAAAGAAATATTGTCAATTACGGGGATGAGCATTGAAGAAAACGGTGAGGAAGGTAGAGGTGCCAGGTTCGAGATCACCGTGCCAAAAGGGGTATATCGATTCGAAAAAGAAAAAATGCCAGGCGCAAGCACGAACCCACAGGATAAAGAAACGAGATTCTAATCGCATCTCATAGATTTATGACGGAATTACACCGATCGTGAACGGCTATCCGACCATTTACGCAAGATGTATTCAAAAGCTATCACGTGAATCAGGATTTCCGCATGACGATGAACCGAATGCGTTGCATGCCCAGTAATCAATTGCAATACTTGATTCCTAAAATGATTTTCAATTGAAAAAGAGAAGGAGATGATCCAATCTCACGGACAGCGAATGATGTCTTGCGCCCAGAGACAGTCGGCGCATGAAGGGTCGTTCGTCCAACAGTCCTCATTTGCCTGTCGAAGGTCGCAGTTTGCACCGCAGTCGACGCATGACGGGAATCTGAAATCCCTGACTTTCGATCGAAAAAGTACGTATTCCCTTTCTTTCCATATTTCCGAGAGTTTTTTCTCATTAACATTGCCGAGAACGTATCGTTTGACCTTTTTCTTCGCTCCAAATACGAAGTAAGGATAGGAATGCATTAACGCATAGCATGGGCTCACGCCCCCGTCCCAAGCGATAACAACTCCCTTGTCCTCGATGAAACGACAACGCCTGGTCGCACCCCATTTGCTTCGCGGAGTTGACATAGTCCCCCACATCACGTAATCGCCTGCCATGACCGCCCATCCTTCTGGACGTGGGAGTTCTATACCATTCTCGCCGTATGCGATCTCCTTGGCAGATACTTCAGTGTATGGTAAGAGATGCGTCAAAAGGATGATCGACGCCCCGAGTTTCTTCGCAAGTTTTGGAAGGTGGCTGACTTCGCCGAAGTTCCGCCTTGTCAGGACAAATTCGAGCCCGATCGTCGGGATCCTGTAACCTTTCCTTTCACGGATGTCCCTTAGACGCATCACGTTTTCGACGACAAGATCGAAATCAGCACCGCCCCGCAGTTCCCCAAAAAGCTGCGCCTGGGTGCTGTCCATTGAGACAAAGATCCTATCGACCTTCAAATCGATGAGCGCTTCCGCCTTCTGCTCGTCGAGCAATGTGCCGTTTGTGCTCATCGAGACGCGGACACCGAGCGATTTAACCGCTTCTATCATTTCCAGGATTCTAGGATGTAGGAGCGGCTCGCCAAACCCTCCAAAATACACCTCACGCAGCTCAGGCAGTTCTTTCAAACCTTCCATAATATGCTCGAAAGTCTCCGATGACATGTCCTCGAGGTTTTCATCCCACGCGTTGCGCACGCAGTTAACGCAATGGAGGTTGCAGCGAGTCGTCGCCTCGATGAACACCTTCTTCAGATCTGCCTTCGGGCGGTGGAGTATATAGCCATCACTGATCGTCTCAACAATCCACTGATTAGGGAACACTAGACCCCCTTCATTCAATAAAATTGACTCAGAAGATCCGCCGCTATTACTTGCTAGGAGCTTTTCTGATGCGATGGAATCGCTAGTATTCGATATCAAATGGTCGTTTTGATTTCTTCTCATTGTGCTCGCACCCTGAGCCTGAAATGTAGTATTTTGAATTGCCAATGAGGAGGTCATTAAAAAACATATCCCCGATCTTGTTTCGTTTTTGAGGCGAAATCACCCACCATGAAAACCCAGGAGCCAGAGCTACTAGCTCGATGATAGAGTGATATGAGAACTTCAATGCCGTTCGTTTCGGCTAATAGACGATTTTCGAGGTGGGAGACGAGAATTGTCAATGATTTCCTTTGTAATGACAAATCGATCATCACACGCCTGATATAGGTCATTGCTAACGTAAAGCGAGGAAGAATACTATAACTCCACGAGCACGCCTGTTTCTCTAGCCATGCAAATGGCCGGAACAAAGTCGCTATCGCCTGTCACCAGAATTGCTTTGGTGAATATTCTGGTCGAGCTAAGAGACACGAGATCGATAGAAAGAAGGACGTCGACTCCCTTTTGTTCGAATCCCCCGCGACCGTCGATTTTCCTTAATTTACCCAATCTTACAACAAATCTCGAAAGCTGTTGGAGTGAGTGAAAGAATTTATCCGCTTGCGATTTCCTTTGTCTTTCTTCATCCGTAGGTATTGAACTTTGATAGGGCGGGCAATCGTAAACATAGGTTCGGAACCTGTCGTCATCCCCACATAGAATGTCAGAAAAACGCTCATAATCGATTCTCGGCTGGCCAAAATCTTGTTTTAATACTTTTGAAAAATAACCATTATCGATGAAAACTGCCACTTTATGCAATTTTATCTCCCCACCGATTTTTCCTATCGTCCCATAAGGAACAATAGGGGCTATTTTCGAATAAGAAATTGTATAACTCGCTATTAATTGTTACGCTTACAGATGCAATCACGTAGATTCGCGTGTTAATAGACTAAATTGCAAAGGGAGGACGCAGAAGGGAAGATGATTGCGAAATTCTGGGATTATACTTGTAAAGCTAAGGAAGTTGATTGAAACTAGAAGAAAAGTAACGTGATGATAAAGGGATTTTGAACAGCATTCTAGAACTATCGGCCTGCGCCCTTCATTCACGTTTGAAGAAGTTGAGCAATTTGGTTCGATACTCCAATCTCATTTGAAACGGAATCGCTCAGAATTATTGGATAACGCCCATAGCTCATACAATTTTTCTCCCAGAGTCTCGATGTATTCCCTCCTTTCAACGCATTCTCTCCATCGCTGAGGAATTCTTTCAATCCCGTGGTACGCACCACTGATAGCACCAGTCATCGCACCGATAGTATCGGCATCGCCACCGAGACTGACGGCGTAGCGCACGGCATCCTCAAAGCTCTTCCAGTTGGCGAGAAACGAAAAAATTGCCGTCGGAACCGAATTAAACGCCTCTATCCCGTGACCCAGCTCCCTGATGATCTTCGCCTTGGTTCCGCCGGTGAGCAGTTCTCTAATCCTTTCAATCTTGACCCGGTATACTTCCTCATCGGTAAATTCCTTAAGCTTCAAAATAAGACACTGCGGATCGAAATCGGTAGACTCACTCAATCTCAGTGCCAGTGCGATTGCATACGCCTGCAATGCAGCGCCCTCTATGCCGAGCTTATGCGCGTGAGTGATACTCCCCTGCGCATATGCAACTTCACGCAATTTCTCGACATCGCCATGGTAAAGGAGGGCGACTGGTGCAACCCTCATTGCAGCACCGTTCCCGTACGATCCCACACCGCCAAAGAGCTGCCTCGCTGCCTCGTCCCACCGCATCCCCGATTTAATCATTTTGAAGACCCTTGGAGGTCCACTTGCATAGCCCCTCCAAGGCTCGTATTCATAATTTCTGATAAAAGTCCTCGCCATGTGATCGCCGTCGAATCCTTTCATCTCGATCAGCGATTCTGCGACCCCGATCATCATGTGCGTGTCGTCCGTCCACCTGCCAGTAAATCCCTGATCAAGTGTCTCAGGCAACCAATGGCCCTCGAATCGGCGCCCAAGTGCATCACCGATTGCAGTCCCGACAAGGCAGCCAATGAACTTTGATTTCAAAGAGTCCATCCAATATCTGTTGAAAATTATTGATACGAGATTTACCTTTTTTCTTTTTTCAATTTTTACCTTTCTGATTGCTGCAAAGTTGGTCACACCATTGAGAAAATACTTACTTTCCCGCACGGTGAATAATTTAGAATTCTGAGAATGATTCCATTCACACAAATGGCATTATATGGCATTGTCAAATTATTGAAAGTTAGAATCATGAATGGTCTGCCTCCTGATCAGAGAATCAATACGAACAATCGCCAGAACGTACCATTTCCTCATAAGAAGAGGGGGAGGAGGACGTTTACGGCCTTACTCATTGTTATCACAATATTGTTTGCCTTCATCGCGGTTCCGAAAGGGCTACCAATTCTTTTCGATCTTCTTGAGAGCAAAGAGATCAGTCCCATTTACCCCGCCGAGTCCTCCATTATCACGAACTCGACGCCGAGATTCGAGTGGACTGCGCTTAGGAATATTGAATCATATGAGATCCAGCTGAGCAGAACTTTTAATTTTGAGGTATTACTGGTGGATGAGGTTGTAAACGATACCTCCTTTGTTATGCTAGAGCCTTTGGCAGAGAATTGTACGTATTTCTGGCGTGTTATGCCGATCGGCAATGGAGAAGGAGAGTGGAGCAGGACCTGGGATTTCTTTTTGGGGCATGATGTATTCACAAGGACCTTTGAATGGAGTTACGGTGTCAACTATTACACAATAACCATTAATATTCCTGGCCAGGAATATTATGAATATAGTATGCGCACCCGGTTACCGAATTACGCTTCATATGTCAAATCGGACGATTCCTCGATCCGGGACCTCGCATTCAAGCTCAATGAGCTTGCGGAAAAAGCGATGTTTACAAAATACAGGAAGGCGGAATTCGTCCTCTCTTTTGTGCAAAGCCTAGAGTATCTTTCGGATCAAGAAACGAAGGGCGCTATTGAGTATCCCAGATACCCTGTCGAAACGCTCGTTGACGGTGGCGGGGATTGCGAGGACACCGCAATCCTTTTTGTCTCGCTGATCCAGACATCCATCCTCAAATTTGACGGCGTTCTCCTCCTTTTTGAGGGGGGTCCTAGCCACATGGCCGCGGGTATCTGGTGTGATCATTCGCTCCCGGGCACATCGTATTTTTTCAACGGAAAGTATTACTATTACTGCGAGACGACGAGCCCTGGGTGGATTATAGGTGAAGTGCCAGAGGACATACAGGGTAATGCGCCTCAGATTATTAATTGCTAAATTGGCCTATCATTCCACTAAGGATGAAAAGAGATGGTACTGCTTGAGAATTGTCACCTTTTTAGCATTTTTTTTTATCTGTTTTTGGTGTGAAGAGTCTCAAGAAAATGCATCATTGAAATTGATTACCTAATAATCTAGATATGACCAGGTGAAAGAATACCGAGAGATTTGTATCATACATGGGGTCTTACGGGAGTAACATTCCCTAACCTGATTTTAAGATAGTTGTGGAAGTCGTGATGAGACTGGATTCCCCCCAAAGGCGAAGACACTACGAAACAACCCCAAGAGCGCGGAAAGAGAGAAATCCTCGAGCGAAGAAGGAGTCTTTAAAACTCATGCGTCGTCATGTTTCAACTTTACATCATAGGTTGTCGATGTGAAACAGGTTTTTGATTCGAATCAGGTATACCTAGATCAATACGACACCATCAGTTGCTCTTGCGATAAATCAGTGAGAGTGTTGGTTCCAGGGTCTATATTACACAATATTAATGAGTCGTGAATAAATTCGAGGTTAAGAGAATGCGCGTCATGATTTGTCCGGACTCTAAATCGATCTATATCAGGTCCTTAGTACGTCATCTAACAAAAAATGGAGCTGAAGTACGCCTCGTGCCTTGGTTCGGCAAACAATTTCCTCTTTCGTTTCTAAAATTAATAAAGGCCAAAAGAGACGGATTCGATATTCTCCATCTACATTGGATTCCATTCAACTGGTATCATTTGATAGCTCCTGTAAGAAAGTTGTGCGACAACTATGGAATAAAGATGGTTTGGACTATACACAATCTTAGACCTCACAAACCTCAATTCGGCGATGATAGAGATTTCATCGCAATGAGATATATCGCCGATTGGGCTGACGCTGGGATCGTACACTGTGAAAGAACGAAGCGCGAATTCCAGGAACTCTATGGAGACTCCCTTCCACTTTACGTAATTCCGCATGGGAATTTTAACGAATATGTGGAATTACGCGAGAGAAATTCGGCACGTCGTCGACTGGGGATTCCGGAAGAGAAAATTGTGCTTCTCATGTTTCCTCCAAACCGGTGGAATAAAGGGATAAGGACGTTCATCGAGGTTCTTAAGCAATTGCCTTCAAATTATATCGGAATAATGGCTGGGCAATGCAGAGATCGTGCGATTAAAGAATACATCCTTAGACAGGAGGATACGCTAAAGAATAGACTGATTGTTAATCTAAACTATGTGACGCCAGACAAAACGCACGATTACTTTGCCGCCGCTGATATTTTCTTCATGCCATATGACGATATCACGACATCTGGGAGCGTGATCCACGCGATGAGCTATGCGAAGGCGATAATCTCGACCGACAAGGGGAATCTAAATGAGTTAGTCAGCAATGGTATCAACGGTTATCTCTGCGAAACCCCTGGTGAAATGATCCAGGTAATAAAATCAATCGATGTCGAGACGGCAAAAAAGATGGGGGAAATGAGTCGAAAAATCGCGGATGGCCTCGATTGGGACGACATTGCAGTCAAAACTATGCAAGTCTACAGGTCCCTTGACGGGAACTAAAATCCTCTTTTTAGGCGCTTCTCATCGTCTCTTTGATATCTATCAGATTATGATTTTACCTCGTTTTGACGCCCCTAATACTTGCAGGATTTTATCGTGAGGCCATTTTTGCTTGAATGATTCTTCAGACTCTTTGTTTGACCAAGTCATATTCTCATTATATGTTATAACATGGCCGAGATGTGAAACAATTGCATCAAGACAGCAAGTGATATACTGGTTTTCAGATTAGCAAAATCCTGGAACAAAAATCAGCGCCAGAATAGGCAATTTTAAATCGTTTATCAAATCCACTTACGTTTTCCCAACATTCCTTCAAAGGGCAAAGAAAGATGTCACCTGACCGACTATTCCATCGACAAGACGCTTCGTGAATTGGACGTCCTACAGAACAAACCACGCTTTTTTGCAATTTTGAGACCAAAAAAGCGAGCTCTTGTCAAGAAGAACATTCGCAAGAGATCAACTGGATTGTTCGAACAAAAACCACCAGTGCCCTCAACAAATCCAAAATCCCTGATCTTTGCGCAAAATATCCCGGTGTTGGGATAATTTTGTGTAGATCCCATGGGTGTATCTATCGCTCCCGGTTTAGGAAAAGAATCGGAATCCATCCCTAGACATTTCCGACTCCGCTTGCGTGATACCCATGCTCATCGATTTGCCATAGGAAAATAAGGTCCCTTTTCCTCCAGCAAGAGGATATCGTAGGGATATTTTTGGGTCCCTTTGAGATGCGCAAGGCACTTCTTCGTGATTTTGTCATTTCTACCAGCAACTTGAACGAGAACATCAGCAGGCTTCGGAATCATTACTCCCGAGAACGATAATCGAGCAGCGCGCATTTGTGACCATAGCCATACGATAACCTAATTCAGCCGAAGTGCAGATTTTTTGAGTATTGAGTTCCTGACCAGCATACCTCAACAGCCTCCCCCGTTATCAAAAATACATTCCGCGATTTTTTTATTATATGTCCCCTATACGATTTATATAGACAAAGAAGAGAACCATTTTTTATTCGCAGTTTCACGATGACCTGAGCACCTTAGAAAACGATTCGAGATCGCTATCCATCTTCAACATTGTGCCTCCGTGAAACATCTCGTGCAAACTGGGTCTTCATCAAAAGGGTCACCCTTTATGGCGTATGCCCTCGCCCTGCATCCACCACAAATCTCGCGATCTTCGCATTCTCCGCAGGCACCCTTTAATCGGTGAGGGTCCTGTAGCTCCGCGAGCTTTTTTGATCCCCTGATTTCCTTCCATATCGTTGCCAGTTCCTTTCTCCTGATATTTCCGAAGCTCATCGGCATGTAAACGCACGACCTCACTGACCCGTCCTCCATTACATGCATTGCGTTGCCGAGGCTACAGAGCCTGGAAAACTCCTCGTTCCTTCTTTCTTGAATGACCCTTGCGTAAACAGGCTCGTACACAGAAACATGCGTTTCGCTCGCTCGATCGATTGCGTTCATGGGGATCGCAGAATAACGGTCCAGTATATCCACGAGCAGCTCTTCGTATTCGCTCACAGGAGGTAAAAGGGAGGACGATGCCCTCCCGACGGGAATTGTTGCCAACACGTCGCAATTGATTCTCTTTTCACGCGAAAAATCGATCACACGAACAATCTCATTTAAATTGAGGTTTGTTACGGCGATTCCGACGCTCGTTGGCACCCCCTCTTCTAAGCAATACATCAATCCTTTCATCCGTGCGTTATGAGAATTGAAAACTCCGGTGAAAATTTCGCTGGAGCGTTCGTCTAAAGTCGGCAGATTAATCGCGACCGCGACCCTTGATTTTTTGAAGAATTTAGCGATATCCCTGTCGATCAGGATGCCATTGGTGGCGATGATCGCGAAAAGATGATGATCTCTTGCAAAACCGACTAGTTCGAAAAGATCCTTCCTCATCAGGGGTTCTCCCCCCGTAAAGACAATGCTCTTAGCCCCGAGGTCAGCCACAGACTCGATGAGCTTCAGCGCTTCCTTTGTATCGAGTTCGTTCAATGACCGATGGCCAGCGCTGGCATAGCAGTGAACGCATTCTAGGTTGCATTCGTTCGTGCATTGCCATCCGACGTGAATTGGTGCGTCGCGGGGGATCATTGCAGAAGATTTGTATGATTTTAGGTTGTCATCAATTATGTGCTTTCTTTTTATATTCAATTTTGGGATCAATTCCTGAAAACTGCTGGTGACCTTTTCTTATAAAACGAAGCAGTTGGCGCAATAATGCATGAATGAGAATTTCATTGATAAGTCGAATTTGCAATTCTTCAGTGAAGAAAAAGGTCGATGCCACTTCTCACTTGCACGCTAATGATTGAATAAATTACGTCAAATGTATCGGTAACCGAATTTACAACAGCCTCATTAGTATTCCAAATCGATCTCATACGATTCCATATTACTAGTTACTCAATCAATGGCCGTTAAGAAAGGTAAATCACGCAATAATCAAGGTTGATACTAAAACAATAAAATATTTAGAATGTGACAATATCCGGAGAAAAAATGATTGAAGGTGGGGCGCTGAAATCAAATAAACAAATAGAGGCTATTTTTAACAACTTGAAGGAGCACGTGATCTATCAGGACAAAGAAAAACGCATCATCTGGTTAAATAAAGCGGCTGCCGATTCTGCTGGAAAGCCACAAGACGAACTGATCGGGAGATTCTGTTACGAGATCTGGCACCACAGGACGGCTCCATGTGAAAACTGCCCTGTAAGCAGGGCGATAGAGGATGGAATTTCATGCAGCGGCGAGATCATGACCCCTGATGGCCGATGGTGGGCTATAACTGGATGGCCTATGAAAGACGATGAGGGAAATATCATTGGCGCTATTGAGTTAACGCTTGAAATCTCGGAGCTGAAGGAAAAAGAAGTGGTATTGAGGAGGAGTGAAGAACGATATCGTACGATCTTTGAAAACACAGGCACCGCCACGATGATAGTCGACGAGGACATGAGGATATTGCTCGCAAACGAAGAAGTTGAACGTCTTACTGGTTATTCAAAGAAAGAGATGGAGGGGCGTTTGAACATCACAGACATCATTGCCGTGGAGGAGAGGGAAAGAATTGCGGAGCGTCACACTCATGTAGATTGGGATAAGGTCATGGAGTTTCACAGAGGTGCCCCTCGTAGACACGAATTTAATCTCCTGACGAAAAAAGGCGAGATAAAAGAGTGTGAGATGATAGTCTCCCCGATCCCTGGAACAAAAGAATCCGTCATTTCGATCATCGATGTGACCGAGTTGAAGAGGACAACGAAGGAACTCAAGGAAATGGCTGAAGAACACATGATGCTTCTTGACAACATCGACACGATGGTCTGGTATGCCACAGACCCAGAGACGTATGGGCTCGTTAACAGGGCTCGTGCGGAATTTTTGGGGCGGAAGAAAGAAGAGATTATCGGAAGGAAACTACGCGAAATCATCCCGAAGGAGATATGCGAAAGATGTATCGAGGGCAACAAGAAGGCTTTTTCTGGCGAAAAGATCGCTCAAGAAGAGTGGATGCCCGGGCCAGATGGGAAACCAAGGTGTATCTGGGTCACAAAGATGCCGAGATTTGGCGAAGATGGGACCGTTGAACGTATCTTTTGCACTGGGACAGACATCACCCATCAAAAGGATATGGAAAATGCATTGCGCTTGGCTAATCTGAAGCTCAATCTGTTGTTTAGGCTCACAAGACATGACATTTTGAACCAATTGGCAGTTATCCAGGGATATCTCGACCTCATTAGAATGCCGTCCAATAAAATCCCCTTGGATCACTGTCTTGACAAAATTGAACATGCCACCAGACGGATCGGGGAGCACCTGGAATTCACGAAGGAAATGGAAGACTTAGGCAAAGAGGCGCCCGTATGGATGAAACTCATAGATCCGATTGAGAAAGCGCTTTCCCAGCTTGATTTCGAGGGGATTGATGTTCATATCGACGAAAAATTGCGAAGTATCTTCATCTTTTCAGACAGCATGATCTGGAAAGTATTTTACAATTTAATGCACAACACACTGAAACACGCCAAGACAGCGACTCGTATTTCGATATCTGCGAACATTTCGGATGACGAACTGAATATCATATACGAGGATAATGGGCCTGGGATTAAGAAACAGAGGGGCGAAAATATCTTTGAGTCCTCCCTTGTCAGAGGCGGTGGGAAAGGACTCTATCTGATCAAAGATATCCTCTCGATCAACAATATGCACGTCGAAGAAATCGGTATGGAGGGTGTGAAATTCGTCATCCACGTGCCGCCACATCGATTCAAAGCATATAACTGACTGCAACAGATATCGGTGGATCGGCGAAATATCAGATTTGAATTGAAGCTACAATGTAAACTGGTCGGAACTCTTACTACAATGCTTTCGGTGAACGACAGAGGTGCATTCTCGCAAACTTTCGACGTTCTAACAAATTCGTTTTAATTTATCCCTAACATGAATAGGAACACACCAGCCTCAGTCCATACAACTCTGCGAATACTTCACCTTTCATTGAGCAAATTGTCACTAAAACGGATGAGCTTCCCTCTATTGGAATTGAACGATAATTTCGTGCGGCATCTTGTTGATCATGTATGTCTCTTCTCTGTGATCCAGATGTTTCAAAATTTATCACGAGTAACCGTTGTTCAAATTCCATTCATACCACAGTCTGTAAGCGTAAGATCGATCGAGAAGGTGTCCCACCACCAAACGAGATACGCAGATAAGAGACGCAAATGATCGCAAAGCCGCAAAAAGGGATACTGGGAAAGGCGGGTTCTCGGTAATCCAATCACAGAGAGAACGATGTTGATATTCTTTGAATGAGGAGGAGGGAACCTAATCGCTGTGTCCCTTCGATGAAGATCTTTCTTGATTTCAAGCTTCGAAAATGAGAAGTACAGCGACATGAGGGTAATAGATCTGGACGTATTGAATGCTAATTCATTTGTTACATTATCATAAACCAAAAACACAAAATTTATAATCGAAAAGGTCTGTAAAAAAATTAGACCGAAGGAGATGGGGGGTTAATTGGTAGCTTTGAATAGACTGGGCTGTTCCTGCCCTTGCGGGCTAGACTGCACGTGGTGTGTGTACAATAGAATTAAAGAAACCGAGGGATATGGATGCCCAGGATGTTCCGAAAAGGAGAGCTGTGCGATTCGAGACTGTTGCCAAAGAAAAGGATTGACTTGCGACGAGTGCACATCTTTTCCGTGCGTTAATTTCATCAACGGTTTCGAGTGCATGAGGGCTTTCGAATGGTATTGATTCTCTAGCAAGTGATAGGGTGTTGACTTGACAGGTAATGAAAAAACAGTAGAGAGTACTCACACTGGTAGCGATATCTTGATCAGAGAAAAATTGGTGGCAAAGCTCGAGAAGCTAATGGAAGAACATGATTACGATCGGAGCGCTTTGCTCGAAGTGCTCCAGAAGGCACAGGAGATCTTTGGGTACCTCGACAGGAAGATCTTGATCCTCATTGCTGAGAGACTACACGTCGCTCCTAGCCAGGTCTATGGCGCTGCGACATTTTACAATTTTTTCAGGCTGAGGAAGCCTGGGGAACACATCATCACGCCGTGCATGGGGACAGCATGCTATGTCAAGGGTGCAGGTGAGATTCTCGTGGCAATCGAGCGCGAGCTTGGGGTCGAGAGGGGAAAGTCCACTCCAGACGGAAGAGTTACTCTATTCATCACGCGTTGCATCGGTGCGTGCGCAATGGCGCCGAATGTAATAGTCGACGATGAGGTCATCGGCAAAGCGACAAAAGAAGGCGTTCTGGAAAGAATTAAGAAATTCGCTGGGGGAGAAAACTGAAGGTCGAAGACATTGAGAAGATCGCAGAAGAAGAACGGGAAAAACAGAAAAGGTTCAGGTATAGAATCAACGTCTGCTGCTCGAGCAGCTGCATCTCGCTCGGCGCTTTGAAAGTCCTTAAATCATTCGAGAGAGCGGTTAAGGAACTTGGTCTGGAAGACCAGTGCAAAGTCGCGAGAACGGGATGCCCAGGAACATGTTCGGCTGGTCCAGTGGTCCTCATCGAGCCTGGCGATTATTTTTACGAGGGTGTTACACCGGAAAGCGCGCGGGAGATCGTTGAGGAGCATGTGATCCGGGGCATACCCCTGAAACGATTCCTCTACAGCGTTCCGGAATTCTTCTCAAAACAAAAAAGGCTCGTACTGAGGAACGCTGGCAAAATGGACCCCCTTGATATCCGTGAATACATATCGCGTGGAGGTTACGCCGCACTCGTCAAATGTCTCACAAAAATGAGTGAAGACGACGTCATCAACGAGGTCTTCAAGAGCGGATTGAGGGGGCGCGGTGGTGCTGGCTTCCAGACAGGACAGAAATGGAAATTCGTATCGAAGGCGGCCGGTTCTCCGAAGTACATCATAGGGAATCTAGATGAGGGCGACCCAGGCGTATTCGCCAATAGGACGCTTGCTGAAGCGGATCCTCACGCGATTATAGAGGGGATGATCATCGCGTCTTACGCGCTCAAGGCCGAAAAGGGATATTTGTATACGAGGGCTGAATACCCGCTCGCTATCGAGACGCTCAAGAAGGCGATACAACAGGCCAAATCACTTGGTCTACTTGGCGAGAAAATACTCGGAACGGATTTGAATTTTGATCTTGAGCTGCGCCTGGGAGCGGGCGCCTTTATCGCGGGGGAGGAAACGGCGATCCTCGCTTCCATCGAGGGGATGAGAGCTATGCCCCGTCCCCGCCCGCCTTACCCCGCGTCATCTGGCCTTTGGGGAAAACCGACATTGATTCAGAATGTCGAGACACTCGCAAATATTCCTCTCATCGTGCTCAACGGAGGGGAATGGTTTTCGAAGATCGGAGTACCACATTGCCCTGGGACGAAATGTTTCTCGCTCACTGGCAAAATTAAGAACCCCGGCCTCATCGAGGTCCCGATGGGGATCACGCTCAAGGAGGTGGTGTTTGAGATTGGAGGTGGCGTACCAGATGGAAGAAGATTCAAAGCGGTTCTTGTCGGAGGCCCTTCCGGTGGTTGTCTGCCAGAATCGCAGCTCCACCTCCCTATCGATTACGAGTCGCTGACGAAAGCGGGCGCGATCATGGGGTCTGGCGGCATCGTCGTGCTCGATGATGAATCCTGTATGGTCGACACGGCGAAATTCTTCATCGACTTCTGCGTCGACGAATCCTGTGGCAAGTGTACGCCCTGCCGTGTCGGGCTCGTCAAAGTGAGGAAAATCCTCGAAAGGATCGGACATGCGAAAGGGGTCGAAAAGGACATCGATCTCCTCGCAAAGGTTGGCGAATACATCAAAGAGGCGAGCCTCTGCGGCCTCGGCCAGACAGCCCCGAATCCCGTTCTCACGACGATCCGCTATTTTAAGGAAGAGTACATGGCGCATATCCTCGACAAAAAGTGTCCGACGGGGAGATGTGATATGGGTGCGGAGGGGTCATGAAATCAGTCAGATTGACTATTGATGGCAGGGCGGTCGAGGTTCCAGATGGTACGACGATCCTCGACGCTGCCATGGCGAACGGGATCAAAATCCCCACTCTCTGCCATTTGGAGGGGGTGAAGGACTACGGCGGATGTCGCCTTTGCCTCGTTGAGATCAAGGGGTCACCAAAAGTCTTTCCAGCCTGTACGACACCAGTCGGCCAGGGCATGGAGGTCACAACGAATTCTGACCGGCTGAAGGAGTACAGGAAAATGGCCCTCCAGCTCTTACTCTCCGAAAGGGCACATATATGCTCAGTCTGTGTGGCGAATGGTGCCTGCGAACTCCAATCACTGGCAAGCGAACTGGGCGTCGACCAGCTCATTTTCGAGCGCGACTGGCCTGAACTCAGTGTCGATCTCACACACGCATATCTCGTCATCGATCGGAACAGGTGCATCCTCTGCACCCGCTGCATTCGGGTTTGTGATGAAATCGAAGGTGTCCACACGCTCGACCTCATGCTCCGCGGTAAGGAGACACAAGTCGTGATAGACCTCAACGAGAACTGGAAAAATGCCACCTCCTGTACGGGCTGTAGGAAATGCGCGAAGGTCTGTCCAGTCGGGGCGATCTATGTGAAGGGAGAGGCGCTCTCCTCCACGAAGGACAAAGAAGTGGCGAAATTTATCACCGAGAGGAGGCGATCGGCGTTTGAATAAAGTCAGGGTAGCGACCATTTGGCTCAGCGGTTGTTCAGGCTGTCACATGTCATTCCTCGACCAGGACGAATTTTTGATGGAGTTGGCGAAGCTCGTGCAATTCGTCTATTCCCCGCTCATCGACGTGAAAGAATTTCCGGAAAATGTGGATATCACGATCGTCGAGGGGGCGGTTGGGAACGAGGAGCAACTCGAGTTGATTGAAGTCGCGAGGAAGAGGACAAAACAGCTGATCGCCCTCGGCGACTGCGCCGTCCATGGTAATGTCACATCGCTGAGGAACGCTTTGAGAGAGGGGGACCAGGCGGTGCTGAAGAGAGCATATTTAGAACTCGCTGATACCACACCACAGATCCCTTCAGAGGTCACGCCCTTGTTGAAAAAAGCGCATCCCCTTCATGAGATTGTGGAAGTCGACCACTTCATACCAGGCTGTCCTCCGCCGGCGTCTCTCATCACTTATGTCTTAACGGAACTCCTCGCCGGGCGAAAACCGGAGATGGAGGGGAAGGCGAAGTTTGGATAGGAGGGTCTCCCATGGTAAAAGAAATTACGATCAACCCCGTGACGAGAATTGAAGGACATGCCAAAGTGACGATCTTTCTCGATGATGATGGGTCTGTGAAAGATGCAAGATTCCAGATCAATTTCTTCCGTGGGTTCGAAAAGTTCTGCGAAGGTCGTCCATATTACGAGATGCCGAGCATCACCTCGAGGGCATGCGGTATTTGTCCTGTTAGCCATTTGATCGCGTCGGCGAAGGCGTGCGATGCCCTCGTTTCTGTAACGATCCCTGAAGCAGCGGTAAGACTCCGGCGACTCATGCACATGGGCCAGATTATCCAATCGCACACGCTCAGCTTCTTCTACCTTTCTTTTCCAGATCTCCTCTTTGGCATGGATGCAGATATTGAAAAGAGGAATATTTTCGGGCTTATCGAGAGCGATCCAGAAATCGCAAAGAACGGGATCAAGTTACGGAAGTTTGGCCAGGAGATCATTGAGAGACTTGCAGGGAAAAGGATTCATTCAAGCGATTGGATCGTGCCAGGTGGCGTCAGGTGGCCGCTGACGAAAGAAAAAGGGGAAAGGATCGCTGCCGATCTGCCAGAGGCAAAGAACATCACGATTTCTACGCTAGAGAAATTTAGGAATATGCTTCAGCGTTTTGACGAGGAAATCGAGCATCTTGGCAACTTCCCCTCGAATTACATGGGACTTATCACACCAGATGGCGAACTCGAACATTACGACGGGCTATTGAAGATCATTGATTACCAAGGAGAAGTGATCGCCGATTCCCTCGATCCAACGAAATACAAGGAATTCATCGCGGAGGCGGTTGAGCCGTGGTCGTATATGAAATTCCCTTATTACAAGCCGCTGGGCTACCCTGGCGGAAGCTACCGGGTCGGCCCGCTCGCAAGGCTCAACATCGCGAAGCGGTGCGGCACGCCACTCGCTGACGAAGAGATCAAAGAATTCAGGAAGTTCGGAAAGAATGGGATCGTGGAGAGTTCTTTCCTATACCATTACGCGCGCCTCATTGAGATCCTCTTTTGCCTCGAAAGGGCCGAAGAGATTCTCAGTGAACCAGAGACATATGCAGATCGAGTGTGGGCGAAGGCTGAGGTTAGCCGTTCAGAAGGAATCGGAGTGGCTGAGGCACCTCGAGGCACTCTTATCCACCACTATAAAGTCGACGAGAACGGTCTCATTACATGGGTTAACCTCATCATTGCAACAGGGCACAACAATGTGGCCTTCAACAGGGCTGTGACGGAAGTCGCAAAAAAATATGTTAACGCGAAGAAGCTGACCGAGGGGATGCTCAACCGCGTCGAGGCCGTCATCCGCGCTTACGATCCCTGCCTCAGCTGCGCTTCACACTCGTTTGGCAGTAGGGGCATCGACTTCGAGTTATACGATGCCGATGGCAGACTCATCGACAGAAATTCACGATAAAAATTCTTGTAATCAAGATCCCTCTCCGATCTCTCCATCATTTGTTTTTGTGAGAAACCAAGTGATGTCACATGTAATTCCGGCAAGACGATGAAAAAGGAACGAGTTACTATCGGTGGGATTCTTGCAATCCTTTTCAAGAGGAGAGTGATCAGTAGCTTTGTAATTCGAAAAAAGATCAGAGAAGATAATCAGGGACCGAAGTACGAGTGATATTTTCAAATTGAATTCCACAATAAAAACCGCACACAATAAAACCCTTTCAATTGATTGCGCGAGATGCAGACCTAAAGGGCCTGGACTGACTTTATGGCGATCTCAATTTCGTATTGACGCACAGTAACAATGGACTCAAACAAATAGATTAACGAGTTGAATTCGCAAGTGCTTTTCAGTAATGTCCAATCAACCTTGTTAAGAATGTATATCCAGCCGCAAGACTTCTTGGCAAGAATTTTCGTGGCTCAGAAAGGAGTGTTCCGACAACATCCGTCAGTGAAAAGAGAGAGTAATCGAAAAATGAAACGTCAAGACCCAGTTTCTTCAATTTGAAATAAAAGGAAGAATCGTCTGTATAGCGCCAGAATTCCCCTTTGAACCCCTTCCCCCTCGATAATGTGGATGAATCGTGGACGAGATGCCAGACAATCGGTGCACGGTGAACATCGAGGCATATATACGTCTCGTAACCTTTCAGCCTCGCCCAGAGAGCGAGAAGGCTCTCATATCGGAGGCACGATTTGCTTCTTCCATACAATTGAGCGAGCGGACAGTCATCGACCGCAGTCTTCAGCAATGCCATGTTACAACCCATCAGGAGCGGTGATAGAATTGATCCCATGGGACCATCCAAATCGATTGTGTGCCGTGAATGATGCCCCGAGACTGTGATCCATTCGTCGTATTTTCTATATGCAGAGAGCGGTCGGCGAAAAGAGAGTGTGCGTTTAGGTGACCTACGCGGTTGAATCGAACCTATCTGGAGCTCCATGTCGCCTTCTCCGCCATAAGGTTGAGAGAAGACAACACCAGTGAGCCCACCTGGATTCTGCAATTGGGAAAAGAGGCGGGAGTATCGCTCAATGAACTCTCTATGAGCAACAGCATCGTCATCGATGAAAATTAGTAAATCGCCATTCGCGGCCTCGATGCCCATTGCGGCCGCCACCGCCACATTGCCCTCTTTTTGAATAATCGTCCTGATGGGCAGATTGTCACCATGTTCATCGATTATCTCTTCGCTGCCGTCTCCAGACGGCTTCAGGACGACAATGACCTCATCAGGAAGGAGAGACTGCGTTGCAAGACTCCCCAAACAATGAGGGAGGGCCCAACTTCTATTATATGAAGTAATGATAACCGATGACTTCATACAGATCGACCTTGCGAGTACCTTCGTTATCGCGTATCTTTCAATCGCGTAGGATATCGATAACAGGATATTTCCACATTTCAGGGAGGGGGACGCAACTCCCCTTTCGTCAGTCCTCACGGACTTCCACTGGGAGCCATATTTTCATATTGTTTCATATCGTATCTCAATTTCCGGCGCCACAGAAGAATTGAAGGACTTGAAACACCGCAGTACGCAGAAAGTAGAGTCCACAGTCTGAAATCAGAAAGTAATGCGAATCATAAAAGGAAAATTGATTCAATCGGAACATGATAATGAATCGGAAAACAATCATTCTTGCCTAGGAGAGGATCAGAAGCAGTACTCGAGAAATTAGATGTGAAGGGCCAGGGACTCCGAATCCCGAGGGCAAAGGGGACAGGAGGGAGCGAAGGTTCCGTGCCGGATCGGAGCCACGATGGCCCAATGCGCAATTCATCGTGACCATTAGTCGATATGAGGATATTCATCGGCAGACTTCAAAGCAAATCCTTGCGCTACGGCGAAATCCGATAACCTTATATGATTTTCTTATTACTTTTTGAGATTTCGTGTTACGGATAAGGCACTCACCTCTTATAAATCTTTAGGCAACAGCGTCAAATGACAACCAAATTACAATCTCTCATTAATGTTGACATACCCAAGAAAGTCTCAGCATATTATTACAGAAACGGTTGATATGGACGTCGTACAATTCTATCTTGTATTGATAGCTTTCATTCGAAAATTCACTCGGAACTCAACAACCAGGAGCAAAGGCGTGCGTTCGACAAAAAGATTTATTGAAGGGTATTACTATTCGCAAAAAGGTGTTATTCAAGCCACAAAAAACATTCCAATGCCGGCAGGGTTAACACCGAATTGTCCCATAGGTGGCGATATATGAACAAAAGCAATGCAAAAATCGTTTATGCGGTGATCATCGTCGCGGTGATTATAGGTTCATTCGGTGGTGGATACCTTTTTGCAAAGGTTTTGACCCCTGAAACTGGGCAAGAGGGGACTTCTGTCGAACGAATCGTTTCACTTTCTGCGGCCTGTACCGAGATCATCTACGCAATTGGCGCTGGTGACAAGCTCGTGGGGGTCGATCAATCGAGCGTCGATTATGCCCTTTCGGGTAATGAGACATTTGAGGGGGCTCCAGGCCAGCTCGAAGACTATCCGGTCGATATTTTCAATAAGACGAACGTCGGAAAAGCTTCAAACCCGAATATGGAACTCATCGTCAGTCTCCATCCAGACATCGTATTCGCATGGTGGTATAACACGGACGTGAACAAGAGGATCGGAGACCTGGGAATTCCAGTCGTCACGGTTAACCCTCAGAATGTTTCGGATGTTTACAACCTTATAAAGACGGTCGGAGCGCTCGTCGGGAAATCCGTGGAGGCGGACGCGGTGATCTCGGAGATGGAGATGAGGATCGACGCCATCGCAGAAAAGGTCTTGAATCTTATTAATGAAGAAAAACCTCTGGTATACTATGAGCTGGGCACCGCTCTCAAGACAGTCGGCCCTGGTACGTTTACCAATGAACTGATCTCGATGGCGGGAGGCATCAACATCGCTGCCAACGAGTCGGTCAGATACCCAATACTCAGCAATGAGTACATCATCGAGAAAAACCCCGATGTCATCGTGGTGGTGAGCTATGGTGCCTCCGTCGATGAGATCAAGAACAGGGAGGGTTGGCAGAACATCGATGCTGTGAAAGATGACCGTGTTTATGCGATCGAGAGCGGATGGGTCACAGCGAGCCCTCGACTTGTGCTGGGGCTCGAACAGTTCGCACAATGGTTCCACCCTGAGCTCTTCGGATAACAGAGGATCACGTCATGACCATTTACATGGTCACATACTCCCAGGAGTTCAAGAGAGCGAACCTCTATAACTGGGGCTGCAATTTCCGCTGCGCAGGCTGCGCGTATGGCGTCATTGGAACACGCAGACAAACCAATCGGTTTATTGGCGTGGAGGAAATAAAAGAGATATTGCTGAAGCTCGGCCCAGAGAGAGTTCACTTCCTCGGAGGCGAGCCGACGACAAATCCCGATCTCCCAGAGACAGCACGGTTCTGTCACGAAGAACTCCACGCATATACGAAGATCGGCCATTCAAACGGTTCCATGATGCCGCCAGCAAACATAGACGCGGTCTCTGTGAGCATCAAGGCGCACTCGAACAAGATCCATGTTGAATACACAGGCGTTCCAAACGACGAGGTGCTAAAGAACTTCGAAAGAATGTACAAGAGGGGAATTAAACTGGAAGCAAGCAGCGTTCTTATTCCCCAGTACATTGACTGCGACGAGATAGAGAGAATAGCGAAATTCATCGCAGGCATCGATCAAACGATTCCGTATCACATCGTAGGCTATGTCCCAGTGCCAAATGCCCCATGGAGGGGCACAAGACCTGAAGAAGTTGAGCACGCTGCCCGCCTCGCCAGCAAATATTTATCGAATGTGACCTTTTCCTGTCTGACCCCTGAAATGTTACGGAATTTGAGGGCCGTCGATCCGCGCTTCAAGAGTGCAGTGGTGGCCTAGGTGAAAGGACCTGGTATCGATGATTTGTACGCCCGGAGAAGACTCCGACGAGCGCTGATACTCCTCGGATTATCCGTGGCGCTCTTCCTGACGATTATCTCATCGATCTGCATCGGGCCCGTCAAGATAGCGCCGCTGACCGTCATAAAAATCCTCTTCGGCGCAACGCATTCTTCTGAGCCGTGGCCACCGATTTACAACGTGATCGTCCTCGATGTACGATTGCCGAGGGTCCTCATCAGCGGACTCGTCGGGGCCGCGCTTTCGGTTGCGGGGGCCGCGATGCAGGCCCTGTTCAGAAACCCGATGGCGAGCCCCTACATCCTCGGTATCTCGTCGGGTGCGGCCTTCGGCGCATCACTCGCGATCGTCGGCGGGTTCACAGTCATGGCGAGCATCTATTCGATCCCGTTGATGGCGTTCATATTCGCCCTCATAACCATCTTCCTCGTCTACGAAATCGCCAAAGTCAACGGGAGGACTCCTTTGGAGACTCTGTTGCTGACGGGAATCGCAGTCGGCTCACTCTTTTCAGCTCTCGTCTCCTTCATGCAGTATGTTGCGGGCGAAAAACTGAGCACGATCGTTTTCTGGCTAATGGGGGGGTTCTGGACAAGCGACTGGGACAAGTTCGCCATCGCAGCTCCCCTGATCGTCTTCGGCATCATCGCGATCTCCCTCTTCAACAGGCATTTGAACCTAATCCTGATGGGAGAGGAGACAGCGACGAACTTGGGACTCGAAGTGGAGACCTTCAAAAAGATAATCCTCGTCCTCGTCTCCCTCGTCACCGCAGCTGCGGTATCCGTCTGCGGGATCATCGGTTTCGTAGGCCTTATCATACCGCACATGATGAGGATCGTCGTCGGACCAGATCACCGCATTCTTACGCCGTCTTCCTGCATCGTCGGCGCGATTTTCCTCATCTGGGTCGACACGCTCGCGCGTACGATCATTGAGCCGACGGAGTTACCAGTCGGCGTGATCACAGCGCTCCTCGGTGTCCCCTTTTTCCTTTACCTCCTGCGCAAGAGGAAAAGAATCATGGGATGGTGATCTGCTTTGCTCCTCAACATCAAGAACATCAGCTTCTCCTACGAAAGCATCAAGGCCCTGGAGGATGTGAGCTTTGATGCGAGGGAGGGGGAAATCCTCGGCGTCATTGGTCCTAACGGGTCTGGAAAGACGACGCTGCTCAGGTGCATCAACCAGACGCTGAAGCCGAAGGCGGGGACGGTCCTGATCGATGGTACCGATTTATCCCAACTCCAGCGGGCGGAGATCGCAAAGAAGATCGGCGTCGTCCCGCAGCGCTTCACCACCTTCCCCTTCACGGTGTTCGACGTCGTTCTGATGGGGAGGTTTCCACACATCGACGCGTTGAGCGGCGAGAGCCCGCGTGACTTTGAGATTGTCACGAATGCGATGGAGATGACGGGCACCCTGCACCTGTGTGAGAGGGCGATTGACGAATTGAGTGGCGGGGAGCTGCAGAGGGTGATCATCGCAAGGGCACTCGCACAGGAACCCGAAGTCCTTTTACTCGATGAACCGACTCTCCATTTGGACGTCAACCACCAGCTCGAAGTGCTGGAAATGGTCAAAAGAATTACGAAGGAAAAGGACTTGATAACGATTCTCGTCTCGCACGACCTCAATTTAGCCGCCCGATACTGCGACCGACTCCTCCTTCTCAGTGCTGGGAAAGTACATTCGGCTGGACAGGTGCAAGATGTCCTGACGCCGGAAAAAATCAGGGAGGTCTTCCACGTCGATGTCGACATCGTGTATAACGAGAGGACTCAGTCATATAATGTGATCCTGGTCTCGCCGACTGATTAGTCCCTCTTCGATCTCTACCATGTACTTCTTTGCCCGCTACTGAATATCAATCGGCCACCATGATCCCATCGAGGGTGAGACAAGAAGAGGCTCTCGTTGAGAGCGATACTCTGCATTTACGAGTTATGTGAAACAAGAAGAATCGTCTACCTATCGCCACCCAAAAAGAAATCGATTCATGACTAATGAAGACAGTTTTCCCTTCTCTTATTACGCGTTTGAATCCTTCATGGGTGCGCATTTCACCTGAGATTTGAAAGGCCATTATTTCCTGGTTTCATCCTTTTTCGGGTTTTCCTAGATATCTTTACACTCGCCCGTCTAATTTTGAATATCCTTGAATACGCGTTCAAATTTCCGTGAATTGCGTTGTGCGGAGTCTCTTATGGGATTTTGATACTGAGAGGACAAAGGACAAGTCACTGTGATCCATGACGGCGAGCATTTTGTGCACGTCGATAAACTGGCGGTGCATCTTCACGGTATTCTTGTCTGCTTGAATTTCTCACTCGCTTGTTCCCCGCCAACTCCCCAGTTCTCCATCGGGACCTCTTGGATCACGACCTCGACCGCCTGCGCGGGGATCCCAAGGTTTACGAAGACCTCCGTGACACCGGATATTACCTTCCGCTTCGCCCCATCAGAGAACCCTTTCCACACGTAGACGTTAACAATCGGCACGTAACGACCTCCCGTTTTATTCGATATGAAAACAGAGTGTTGGTAATATGAGAACTTGTCGATTTTGTCATTCTTGATTCGTTGATCGACTTGTGAATGAAAAGGTTCGAATGGGAATCTACCAACACGATCGAAACCGGTCTCGCGTAACAATACGTATTGTCGGTAATATTCGGAAGGAGCGCAAATGAGATTGTTTGAAATTTTTCAATGGATGTGATTTCTTGAAAATATTGATAGAATGATTTATCCCGTCCTAGGCCAAAATTTTATGGCAGGGAAAAAAATAAAAAAAGATGTCAATTTTGATTAAATGAGAAGCGAGGTCAAAGAGAATTCAACCGTCCAAATCGTTTTTCAACAGTAACACGCACATAAAATTATCGTCTGAAGAATCCTCATGACGGAAAAATTCTCACACCGTATTTCTCGAGGTCATAGCTGCTCTCCGGTTTCGCACGAGAATGGATCGCCCTCTGGACATACTGACCGCAGTTGCTCCCGATCTTGTTTTCCTCCAGTTCCCCGATGCTGAGGATAACCTCGAACCCTTCTTTTTCAAACATCTCGACAACTCGCTGCGAACTCTTTGAGTCATACGGGTCGATCAACGACTGAAGCGACTGCTCGTGCGATCGCACCGTCGGGTTCAGTGGGGTAATCTTGATAATGAATTTCGAGGGGTCGAAGTGTTTGCGGATGACCTTTGCATCAAGGGGATACCCAACTGCTGGTGCAAAGTTCAAGGTCACCTTTTTATCCCCGCTTTCTGGTGAACTGAAACGATCGCCGTAGGCGGCGATCTCTTCGAATGACCACTTCTTGATCGGGATCAGTTCATTTCTTTTATCAACATCAGTCGTGTGTATCGAGAACTGCAACTGGAATCTTCCTCGCGAGTAGTATTGCTCTTTGATTTCAATGAGCTCCTCAAAGAACTTTTCCGCGGTATTGGTCTTTGGTGCGATCGTTGAGAGAGAAACATTCAGTCCAGGGGCGTCTAAAATCTCTGGAAGACGACGCATCGCCTCGAGGACCGCGGGGTTCAGCGACGGTTCCCCCATCCTTGCGAACTGGATCTTGAATTTGGGGATAGGCACATAATTGTCCGGGAATCTGCGGCGCACTATGTAGGCGATCTGCGCGAGGATCTCCTCCGCTGTCAGTTTCCCGAGATAATCGCCACCAGCGTCGCAGAATTTGCATTTGATCGGACAGCCGAACATCGTCGAAACGATGAGAACCCATTTTTTCTCCCTCGGGATCGGGGGCTGGACGGACTCGACACACTCAACGACGTACTTCCGGGATTTCCCGTTACCTGCCTCGTCTTCCCTTAATTGGACGACATAAACCTTCGCGATCTCCTCATTCCCGTATTCAGCAAGGACCCTCATCTTCTTCCCCCTTTTTTCAGATATGAATCGGCCATCATGGCTGCCAGTATACCATCGCCGACCGCAATGCCAGCTTGGCGATACCGCTTCCGCGCGACGTCCCCGACGAGATAAAGACCTGGAACCCCGGTTTCTGGCAACCCCCTTCTCCAAAGATTTCTCCGCAGCCTTGAATCGAGTACCTCGAGATTGGGCACTCTGCCACAGGCGATCAAAAGTCTGTCCCCCTCGACCTCCTTCGATTCCCCATGAGAATTGCAAAGGAGAACGAGCGAATCATCTTTGTCAAGGACTTCAACAGGTGAATATCCGACCAACACATCAATCCCTTTTTCTTCCGCTCGCTTCCAGAGGAGCGGTAGGCACCGCGGCGTCGACCGTGACACGATCTTCACCTTCCACCCACGTTCTCGCAAGTTAATCGCGTAATCGAATGCGATGTCCCCGCCGCCAACGACGATGATCCTTCCATCAACGATATTATTCGCGAGCACCCCTTCCAGGTCGTAGAAGACCTTCTTTCCCTCGAGCGCCTTCGCACCCTTCATTCTTATTCTCTTAGGGCGCGTGCCTGTGGCGACAATGATGACAAGGGAATCGTAATCTCCGTTGTCCGTCTCGACGCGGAAGATCTTATGGACGCGGCTGATTCTCTTTACATGTGCTCGAGTGACGGAGACGCCAAGGGACTGCATCTGTTCGACAAAACGATTTCTGAGTGAAGGACCATCAATACCTCCGGGGAAACCTGGATAGTTCTCGATGAGATTCGCGTTGACGATCAGACCCCCAGGACCTTTTTTGTCCAATAGCAAAGGATCATGACCCGCTCTTTTCAGATATATCGCCGCTGCGATACCAGCTGGTCCCGCCCCAATGACAGTCACTTCCTTTGCTTTATCCAAGCGACCACCTCCTCACTCTTGACAGGAATGGCGAACCCATCAGCCAAAGTCTTCAAACTCGAGAGATGGAGGTCTTCATTTTTCGTCGCCGTCGCGTCGATGACGAAGAAGACATCGAAATCGCGGACGAAGGCCTCGCGGGCCGTTGTCTCACAGCAGAGGTGTGTCATTACACCTGTGACGACCAATTGTGTAACCCCGAGATTTCTCAATATCTGTTTGAGGTCTGTATCTGCGAACGCGCTGTACCGCGTCTTCCTGATCACTATTTCATCGGGTAATGGCTTCAATTCCTCAACGATCGAAGACATCGCGTCTTCCTCGCGAATAACATCGCGCCACCACCTGCCCATCACCCCTGGGTCTTCGTTTTGCAGGAGGGCATGTCTTGTGAAAATGACTGGAAGCGAGGATTCCCGGTAAGCGTGCAGTAATTCTCGAACATTCTTGATGATCTGACTTGCAGTGGGGAGGTATGCATGGGACCGGGGGTCGAGGAAAAAACGCTGCATGTCGATGACCATGAGGGCGGATTTCTTTGGATCAAAGGATATTCTCTCTCGACGGAAATCCCGCAGATAGGGACGAAGAATCTCCATCCATTTATCAGCACTGCTGGTAACATCCAGCATCAAATTCCTCTCCCCCCGGTTTCCTGGTTTTAGAGGCTGGAAACCGTGGAAAAAACAATGCCTCTCACTCCTGAATCATAAGATATCGTAATGAATCTTTTCCTTTGAAGGAAATTTCCCGATTAAGAAAAGCTTGTGAATGGGGAGAATCAAAGCCCAGATAAATGAGGCCACAAGAGTAATGCATAACCAGAGTCTGAGAGAAATAGCCCCCTTAACAAAGTAGGCGATGTTTACGAGAATAGACTTGAGCCCTTTGATTTCCCCTAGCTTTAAAGTAACTTCGCACCGCCACTCGAGAGGACTTTGGATTTCCGATAACTTAATAAAAAAAGGAAAGGAAGGGTTTGGACCAAAGGATTTCCCATTAAATCTTCTGGATATACCGACCTCGTGAAATCATTTCTTTCCAGGCGTCACGCGCCAGACCCAGTACTCCTTGCCTTCGAAAGTAATCTTCTGAGGGGTCGCGCGCGGGTCACCTGCTGCGTAGTATGGCGGGTGTCTTGGATTTGGCAACGTAACGCGAAGGTTGTTTTCCTTCTCGTTCTTGAACTTCTCCTTCACCACGGACACGATTTCCTCTGGCACCCCAAAGCTGATTTCGACCTCTACCACCAATGCTCACCCCTTTATCCTCGTTAAGTTTATGAAAGAACTTCGCTACTGGAATAATAAACCTTTCCTTCACGATGGTGAACGCCAGTTAGGAGGTATTTCTTCCAATGATGATCGATCCTTTGCCGTTATAATTATAACGTCTGGCTACCGTTTGAGAAAAGAAATCACGCAGCGAATTTTGTTGATATTTGTGATGTATCATACGGGACTATGATACGGAGTAATTTGCCAATTTGCAAAACTGTCTCGAAATTCATATTCGGTGTGTCCCAAAATTTCCAACGGAATGGATATATTCTAGTGGTGCATCTCTTCATGATCTTCTCTGTACGGGGAGATCGATTGTTGTTGGCAAAACGTTGGATCTCGCCATTAATCAAGAAATTGTCTGTCTGGATATACCGAGAAGAAGATGCGAGGGCTCAGCACTTGAAAAGATCTTTGGATCCGATACGCCCATACTGGAATGATTCTTGAAAACATACTGATCTATGTGAATGATCAAAGCGATTGCCGCTCTGGATCTGACCGCATGTTTATCGGTCGCTCGTCCCTTTCGACTTTTTTACCATAGGTAAACTATCTTTGAGCGCTTTCATCGATCTCTTCTTTATCGCCTTGATCAAAAGGGAAAATGAAGTGTTGAGCCTCGGCATCCCCCTTCCTTCAATTTCTATGCAGGGTGATGAAAGAATCGATTTTTTGAGTGCCTCATCATCATCGAGATCATTCTCATCTGGGAGATTGATTATATTGACGGCGATACCGAGCTCCCACGGGAAATGCGCGTCACATCCAGCTAATCCGATTTTCTTCCATATGGTGTTCTTCTCGGCTGCAAGACTGTTCTCATGCGCATCGCAACGGCCGTTGAAAACCTCGATGGCATCGATCATCGCCATATTGATCTTCTCGAGGCGGTGACCGCGCATTGGATGTGGCAACACTGCGATACCCGTTTGTTTCCTGATATCGAGGAGGACTTCATCACAGCGGTGCGACTCGCATGCTTCTTCGATGAACAGGCCGATGATGTCCCCGTTCTCCGTCGAGTATTCAATCGCTGGGATGATCCTCACACCGTATTTCTCCTCAAGCGCAATTCTTTCCCTGTGCGGCAATAAGAAATCGTGATCGCAGATCGCGACAATCTCAATACCATTTTTTGAGCAATATCTGACAATAGTCTCTGGTGAAAGAACTGCGTCCGCCGAGTGGTGCGTGTGAACATGAAAGAGAAGTCGGCAGGAGGTCATTTAAGCCCGACTCCGATATCATTCCTCTGGATTTTAGCCTTTTCATCTAGTCATCGGAGAGGATTTTCTGGCTCCAATATATTTTCAATCGATGAGAGCAATAAAAAAAGATCAAATAAAGGATGCATGTCAGCAATCGATGACTCTCGCCGACCGACCTTCGTAATCTCCGGGCACTTCACCGATCCCCCACCCCTCGCTTGTCGTCTCGCAGTAGTAATAGCTCTTATCGTGATAGAAATAATAGACGCCAGGGATCGAGGAATCTACCCAGATACCCGCGGCCATGTGACTCGGGTCGCCCGTGAAGAGCAAGAGGATACCGTCGAAATTCAGAACCTCCGTCTGTATCAGCGAAACGAAGAGGATCGCGGTGTCCTCGCAATCGCCACCGTTGTCAACGAGCGTTTCAATGGGATACCTGGGGTATTCAACCACACCTTTGCTCTCGTTGTCATAGAAGTATGGGAGGGATTGAACGAAGGCGAGCACGAACTCTGCCTTCAGTGTGTTCTCATAACCTTCTTTCTCCGCCATATTGTTCAGCTTGTATGCCAGCTGATAGATCACCGGGTCATTAGATATGACATACGATGCGTAATTCGAGGAGCGAGCTCTCGTGCTGTACTCGTAATAATCATCACCAGGGATGTTGACTGTAAGCGACCATGAGTTTCCCTCGTATTCCCAATTGTATGTCCGCGTGAAAACATTGTAGCCGATGAAGAAGTCCCATACCGGTGTCCACTCCGCCTCATCGGTATCATAAGGCATCAACCGCCAAAAGTATGATCTATTCTCCTCGAGCGGATGATCGATCGTATAAGAGGTGCCGTTGACAACGATGTCGATTATCGGGTGGTCAAAATCGATGTCTAGGGATAACTGAAAGCGGTAAGAGGAAATACCAGGGATGCCCTCCCACTCGAAAGTCGGGGTGGAATTTGTGATGATGGCCGATTCTTCGGGATAAACCGGGGCAATCTCTTTTTCTTTGCCGATGTTAAAAAGAAATGACATGTTCTCGACGACAATGACGACCGCAACGACGAGGACGATGACGACAGCGATTGCCGCGACAACCTGCACTTTTTTCCCTTTCTGGGGAGGTTGCAAATCACTTGAGGGCGTCACATCGCTGCCCTGCGCGAGAGGACCATTCCCTTCTGCCATATTCTCGACTCCCGATTTCAGGTGATAGGGATGTACAAATCCTGTATTTCTTTTGACCTAAAAGAAGTTGATTTCTTGATTATCATGAAGTGAATTTAGAAAGAAACTGGTATGCAAAAATTATTCGATTGATTCGATATGCCGGCCGATCCTTGATTCTCAAAGTAGAATCCAGATTTAGAGGACGTGTTGTCGATCACACAGCTACAATCGACTGAGACCCTCGTTTGAAGGGTATTATCATTTCGTTCGACCAAGGAGCGATTATTCCGCACTTGATTGATGAAATGCATGCGATGAGCGCGTTGCTTAATCTTTGATCAAGAAAGGATTGGACGACGGTCGCACGGAAAGATCTTCATCAGGAATTGGGAATGTGAATCATGAAAGAGTTATACATGCGGATCGCCTAGCTTTCTCAATATGACTGAAACAAGCACGTGATGTGAAGGAATGAATCATCGAATTGCCCTTCAACTGATGAGATTGCAGGGAATGATGCAGTGATGACAGTTATCAACGGCAAGTAGCACTGGTATCTCCAAAAACGGAAAAATGAAAATTGAAGTAATAACCCTGAAGACGCTTAATCGATATAACGATCTGTCATTTTCGTCCAGGGCGAGATAACAATGGCAATAATTTATATTTATAAAACTCATTATTTGTTTGGAATAACTCATGGTGGGGGTCAAACGTTCCACATTTCCCGAACGAATAAGGGGGACATGAATGGATCAAGTATGCTTCAGGAAGGTGGATTATACTGTAATTAAGATAGTGAACGATATCGAGATGGGCGAGATCGCCCTACCCGATATTCAGAGGCCATTTATCTGGAAGAACACAAAGGTCAGGGATTTGTTTGACTCGATGTATAGAGGATACCCTATCGGATATTTCCTGTTCTGGGAAAATGCGACGGATGAATTTTCTAGGCAAATCGGTGTAGAAGGGAAGCAGAAGTATCCACGGTTGTTAATTATTGATGGACAGCAGCGTTTGACTTCGCTTTATGCCGTCATTAAAGGGAAGAACATCATCTGGAAGAATTACGATTCCCGAAAAATCAATATCGCCTTCAACCCGCTGGAAGAAAAGTTCGATGTGACAGACAGTGCAATCATGAAGAACCCGGACTGGATACCTGACATAAGCAGGATTTGGTCAGGTTCATCTGGGGAGTACGCCTTCGTGAAAGAATATCTCACCCGGCTCAAGGAAAAGAGAGAGATAAACAACGAAATCGAAGAGAAGGTATACAGGGCGATAAACCGGCTGTACAACTTGATCAATTATCCTCTTACGTGTCTCGAACTGGCATCGAGCATACCGGACGAAGAGATGTCTGAGATCTTTGTACGAATAAACAGCGCAGGTGTGACCCTCAACCAATCAGATTTCATACTCACCCTTATGTCCGTTTACTGGAGCGAAGGGAGGGACGAACTGGAAAAGTTCTGTGAGGATGCCAGGCATCCCGGAAAGACTTCAGCGACTCCCTTCAACCGCTTCATCAATCCGACTCCAGACCAGCTCCTCCGCGCAGTCATCGCGTTGGGCTTCAGACGGGGGAGACTAGACACGGTCTATTCTCTTTTGAGAGGCAGAAATCTGCAGACGAGGGAGTACTCTGAAGAAGAAAGAATTAAAAACCTTAATTTGCTCAAAGAGGCGCAGAAATATACACTGGATCTTCTAAACTGGCATGAGTTTCTGAAGACGCCTGTCCACGCCGGGTTCAGGAGCGGCAGTTACATCTCTTCCCCCAACACGCTCTTCTACGCCTATGCCCTCTGGCTCATCGGAAAGAGGGATTTTGGTCTAGAGATAAAAACGCTCCGGAGGATTATCGCTGCCTGGACATTCATGTCACTTCTCACAGGAAGATATACTGGTTCCCCCGAAAGTCGTCTTGAACAGGATCTAAAATACCTGAGGAACACCGGTGATCCTGACGAATTCGTGAGGATCTTGAAGCGGGAAATGGAAGCGGTCCTCACCGAGGACTTCTGGAGTATCACGCTACCGAATGAACTCGCGACGAGTGCTTCGAGAAGTCCGGCGAGATTCGCATACATCGCCGCTCTCTCCGTCCTCAATGCACCCGTCCTCTTCTCTGATATGAAGGTCAATGATCTGCTGGATCCATCGGTGAGAGGACCGAAATCTCCCCTCGAGCTCCACCACCTCTTTCCCCGAAACTACTTGGAAAAATGCGGCATCGTTGATATACCTTCGATCAATCAAACTGCAAACTACACACTGATTGAGTGGACTGACAATATCGCGATTTCCGACAAAGCACCGAAGGAATATGTCCCAGAAATCGAAAAGAGATTTACTGAACAGCAACTGAAAGAGATGTACAGCTACCATGCCCTTTGGGAAGGTTGGTATGATATGGATTACTTCGATTTTCTCGAGGAGCGGAGGAAGCGCATGGCCAATGTTATCAGGTCGGGATTCATGAGGCTCGTCGACTCCAGTTACCCCGAAGGGAGCGAGACTGTGGCTATCGCTGAGAAAGTGCAACAGCCATCGACACTGCTCAGGTATTTCGAGTGAGATCGTTTTTTCTTTTCATTATGTATGCGCCATTGAGAGAACGATTCGTAGAAATTTCAAAATGATTATGACACTTGTGTTCGCTTACATTCCAAAGTACAGATCAAACCTAGGAATTCTTGTTATCAGTTTCAGAGACTTCATTACTTTTTAAAACACAGCCATTGAATAGAACGCATTATTGGATCCGCAAAGTCCTTCGTCAAAAGGTTCCGTTCCTCAAATTCCTTTTTTAACTCCTTAATTATCGCAGGGAATGGAACAATCTCGATCACCCTTGGGTCCTTATCATCAAACCCGATCTCCAATCCGCCATCTTTTGGGGTATATGCGACTTCGATCTTTGCTTCATCTGCGCCAGAGTATGTCACCTTAACGAGCTTCGCACCGAGACGCTGTAAACTTTCTTCAAGCAATTTGTCCCAGCTATCTCTAAAAGGGCTGGTAACGAACTGGCATCTGTAATCGGATGAACTTAAATACTCCACCGCTTTCTCGTGGGCCCCCTTTGAAAAGAATTTTTTAATTATACATTTAGCCTCATATTCAGGTTTATAGGGGAAACTGGACGCAACGCCCACTCCGATTTCACACAACACCCTGTCTTTCACTGAGCAATTCTCATTTAAATTTTCATTCTTATTCTTGTTTTTATCTTCATTTTCATTTTCTATAAAACTAACGCAAGAATGTCTATCTCTCCCCTACCCTTGCCGCCCTTACTTTTCTTTGGAGCACCATAAATCACATTCCGAGCCGTTAAGTATCCTCTGATGGCATACCAACGTTCCGCAACTTCCTCCTCAAATCGAATCATTACCAATCCTCCTCCATGTAACACAATATAAACGAAGAATTTGACAGGCGTAATATCATTCTTTCTATTACATTTCGATTCTGGTTCACTTGGCCTACGGTAAGAGGTAGTTGTATTGTGTGTCTTGACTAGCAAAACCTCTAAAAGAATCGAAGTCTAATTGTACCCGTCCCATCTGTTGCCACAAAGATGATAACATGAGGGTCTGCTTCGTCTTGCATTCACCAGCCCTGGGCGGTGCGGAAAGGGCTAATCTTGAATTAATCGATGCTTTGAGAAACAGAGGTGTTGAGTGTTTTGCGATGCTACCTGCCTCCGGTCCGATCATCAAGGAACTGGAGAAGCGTGGCGTACATTTCAAGGTGATTCCGTACAGATGGTGGACAGCCAGCGAGACTTTGCCACTTTGGAGACGCGTGTACAGAATTATATTCAGCTTTGCTGCGATTCCGCTAGTCGTCAGACAATTGAAGAAGTGGAATCCTGATATCATTGTCGCCAACACGATAACCGTATGCGCTGGTGCCTTTGCTGCAAAGATATTCAATGCACCACACATCTGGTATATTCACGAATTCGGATACGAAGATCACAGATTGATTTACATTCTAGGTCCAAGAATTTCTTTGCACTTGATAAACAAACTCTCAACGGCATGCATCGCTTGCTCCCACGCCGTCGCCGAAAAATACCGACGATTTATTCCCGATGAAAAGATGAGGGTCGTTTATTACCCAATTTCTTTTCTCAATCCCCTCGAAACTTCCCCTCGTTTGAAGGAATTCCGAGAGCAATGTATTAGAGAAGGAATTATCCAATTGGCGATTGTCGGTACCTTACAAGAGGGAAAAGGGCAGGAGGATGCGATAAGGGCGATTGGAGAACTGATCCGAAAGGGGATAAAGGCACATCTTTACATCGTCGGTAAGGGGAGCCCCAAATACAAGGAATATCTCGATCACTTAATCAATGAAAATCATCTGGAAGACCATGTGACTTTCCTTGGCTACATTCCGAATGCGATCGAAGTAATGCGGTGCGTCGATATCGTGCTTGTATGTTCAAGGATGGAGGCCTTCGGCCGCGTCACCGTCGAGGCGATGCGGGCTGGGAAACCAGTAATCGGAGCGAGGAGTGGCGGGACCACCGAGCTGATCCGCGAGAACTTCAACGGCCTCTTGTATACACCAGGGAACTATGTGGAACTGGCGGAGAAAATCTTGTATTTACTGGAGCATCCTGACATCGCGAAGGAGATGGGGGCTAACGGAGAGAGGTGGGCGACAGAGCATTTCAGCGAGGAGAAATACGGAAGGGAAGTGTTGGCGATCTTTGAACAAATCTTGCAGAGGAATGAATTGCGCCGCGCAAAGAGATCGGAATATTCAGGAAAATGAATTCGAGGATTATTCCTTGAATAACCTCTTGATTTCATGATTTATGACTTGCAAGCTCAACAAGTTCGCATGCTTTTTGATCTTTCATTTCAACGCCTTTCCCTTGAGAGCTTTGAAAACCCTCTGTTCTGCCATTTCCTGTTGACACTTCGTTTATCCTCAACTCTATCCATGTTATCGTCCCTGATTTCTGAGAAATGGGCTTGCAAAGCCTATCAATGTCGACTAAGAGAATCACACTCCATCTGGCACTTGAGGTAATGACAAAATGAGGTGAAGTGCATCGGAAAAATTAAGAATCGTTCTGTGACGGCGACGAGTTTTATTGCATTAGGGCGTCTCAAAGCGTTTCGGGGATTTCTATTAAAGATTCTTGAACGAATAGGAGATAAACCCTGGCTTATGAACCCTCAAAAATGCTTTCTTTAACCTCGCAATCCGGTTCCTATCCCCCAAATTTCCCCATTAGCCAGTTCCCAATAGTCCAAAGACCAACAATTCCAATGGAGAAGAACGGCACCAGACCCACTGCTATCAGAGAGTCAACACTCACCCCTTGTTCTAAATTTTCTCCTGACTCTATTCTGACTTCGACGGATTCCCTCGGTTTTATAACTTCATCTTCCTCCCTATCCATAGCGTTTGCGACTGCCCTCTCGCTGATCCCTGTCTCAGCAGCGATTTGTGAAAGGGTTCGTCCTTCGAGCCTCATTCTATGAATCTCGGCCACCGCAATGCCACTCTTCCCTTCGTGAAGGCTCTCGCAGAGATTATCGAGATTTCTGCCTACGATTCTGCGTTCCTTTGCCCCTTTGTATAAATACCAACGCTTTACCCTGCTGTGAAAGTAAAGCTTCCATTCCTGATCGAGGAGTTCCTTCAGCTCTTCTTCACTTCTGACGACCATTTTCAATCGAGTAGAGTATTGAATCATGATACTATAAAGATTACTATCAATACTACATCGCGGTTTCTGAGGTGAAGCCTGCTGGATAGACAATACTACTTGTGCGTTCTGGACGATTACAAGGATGGTGGAGGATCCCATAAACTGAGTAGTAAGCTCAAAGGAAACCTTAAAGTAGCAGAGTAACATTGAAGATAGCAGGATAACGATACACTGAGATGATAGCGAATGAATGTTGAAGAGCTGATAAGGAAGGATTACGAGGATGGTGCGACCTACAGGCAACTAGCCAAGAAATACCGGAAGAGCTTCACGCAGATAGCTAGAATTCTCCGTGCGGACGGGGAGGGCGAGAACGACGGACGGAGCGGAACTTTGGAAAGGAGAATTTTAGAGTTAGAAAGAGAAATACAAATGTTAAGGAGTTCAATAGTCGCCCGAAACGGATCTGATAAGCGCGAGGAAGACATTAAGGAATTGCTCGAGATCAAGAAGATGCTTGAGATATCGCTTAACAATAGGTTTAGAAGAGATCTCGGGTGGACATGCGTTCGCATGACGGATGACGGTTACTGCACGTCCTTTTTCTGGAAGAGTCCGATAAAAGGCTGGGATATGAAGAAAGAGAGGGGGGTTTACTTTCTTCGAGTCGAAAAGCACAAGTCGATGTGTGCGTTCTGCCCTGCCTATTTCCCGTCTCGTTTGGCTGATTTCTTAACAAGTATGATGCGAGGTCAGAATGAGATGCTCGCAGTCATGCTGCGTTTACTCGATCAGTGCAGCCGGGAGAGGGGTGATGCGGGATCTTTTGAAAGAAAGTGATTTCTGCTGCTAGAAACTATCAATATTGGAAGCCATCCGATCAGAAAGGATTTTTTGTCTTCAATGATTGGAAATCTTCGATTATTCTTATAATATAAGAAAAAAGTTATCGAGAAATTCTTTCATCAGACATCTACACCGCGTTTCTATCCCGATTCGATAAAAATATCGACATTTGCAATATAATTAACAAACATAATAACTATATTATGTCGATCACCAAAGGCGATGATGCCAGAAACGGATTCGTTAATAAAAGCTCATCAGCCACCGGAAAATAACTTGAACGTCTTGGCTCGGCGCCGTAAAACCTCATCTTGATCGAAAGATATCCATTGAATGAGTTGGAATGTAGAGAGAGGACTTCATGGTTCTTTGCGAATTTCGAATGACATGTCGAACAACATCGAGCTCCGAAGGAAGATTTCTAAATGAGATTTGGAAAGAAGAAGAAAGGATGCGGGATGCTTTCCATTCGGGATTTCGCTGAAATTGATGTAATTGGCACCTTCTTGCAAGCTTACTTTGTCCGCAATGAATGCACTAGAAATTTGGTGGGGAAGTACAACCGCCAGAGATCATGAGATTGAAAATGAGGCTGTTTACAATAGTGAATATGTATCGCTTGATCTCTTGATTATGGGAAAATGTAGTACATAACAGATCACATACTTAAGCTGGATTGGATTAGTCTTGGTGAATTTTCTTTGCATTTCAATTGAACGCAAAAAATGAATTGAACCAAATAAAAAAACATTATCAATAGTAATTGTATTACGGAGAAAATGGATGGTAGACCTTCATGCATCACATCTCAAGAAATTGATCTTGATTTACGCTTTCATTAGTAATGTGGTTATTCTGATTTTAATTTCCATGAATCCGATGAAGAGCTATGAACTCTCGTTATACAGCGAAGTTCCTCTGATCATCTGGTTAATGTTGGTTGCTAATATCTTCATCGGCATTGCCACAGTGTTGTCTGAATATTTACGGAAAGATGAGAACCGTTCATATCTATGGATAGCTGGCATGATAGTGATCATTTTGAATATACTAGTTGTTCAATGGTTACCGTTCTTGAGAGGCTCCTACGCTCTTGGCGGGGACCACATGACGCAAATCGGTTACACGAAGGATATAATATTAACGGGGTACTTTTATCAAGAGAATTATTATCCAATTACACATATTCTTATTTCTTCTTTATCGATGATAGCATCGGTCCCTATTCATCTCATTGGAAACTATTTCACCGCTATTACCTCCACATTTTATGTTCTATCGATTTACTTAATTGCAAGAACTATTTTCTATGAAAGAAAAATCTGTACGATCGCTGCGATCGTTGCCGCTTCCGTACTTTATACTGGCTACGAACTATACTTAATGCCCAACGGTTGGAGCATCCACTTCATTCCTCTTTTCATATACCTTTTTATAAGGTCTAACAAAGACCACGCAGTTCAATTCTCCCTCATGGCAATAATTCTCTCAATTACTTTCGTTTTCTTTCATCCCCTATCTGCACTTTATTTAATCATATTGGTGTTTTCGTTTGGAATCATAGCGTTGATAATCTCCAATTTTTCGAAAAAACAAAGATCGACTATGAATGAGTTGCCAAAAAGAACCATTAACTTTATATTAATAATATTAATCGGATTCTTTATTTGGATCTTCGCTTTCAAGCAATTTCATCATGGCTTAGAAGCCCTGTGGCTTGCAATAACTGCTGGCGAAGGTCCGAGCTTTCTTGGCAAAGTAGATGCGGCCTTGCAGAAATTAGGATGGAGTGATTGGCAATTCCTCATCTATATTGCGAAGGTTATAGGTCATAATTTGATATTGTTAGCAATTTCATTCATTGGATTATTGGGGATCTTAAAATTAAAGAAAGAGGTGTTGGCTCATAAGATTCCACTATTCTCGTTATATGCATTTTCCATGTTTGCCTTTGCGATATATGCCTGCGCTACATTTGATCTTGTTCCTGGCCTTATTCTAATTGGGGGAGATCGATCACTTGCTTACACAATGATCTTCACACCAGTATTTATGGGTCTTGTGTATTGTCTAATTAATAGAAGAAAATGCAGAAAAAAGATCATTGCAACCGTCTTCAGCTTAGTTCTCTTAATTGCGTCAACACTAAGTATTCTGGCTCTGCATCCCTCACCTTATTCATTGAAGCCAAATGCTGAAATATCTAATAGCGACATCATTACATATGAATGGATTATTTCAAAGAAACATACCCAAATCGGCATCTCGTCAATACTCTCATCACCCTTGAGGTATGCTGATATGATTTGCGGCACTATTTTCAGAGATGTTGTTGTTCCAGGCAAACTCATCATACCAGACCATTTTGGATACAATAAGTCTAAAGAACTTGGAGAAGTGCTGGAAGAGGATAGGTATATAGTAATTAACAAGATTGATAGGATCACGTACAGTACAATCTGGAAAACAGCGAATAGATTTTCGAAAGATGATTTTACCAAAATGAACTTTGATACATCCTCAGATAGGATTTATACGAATATTGAGGGTAACGTATGGTTGACGAGAGCCGTTTGATTGATGGGATATCACTGATTCGAGTCGTCGATGGCCTTCCTCCTGCAATTGGAGGGTCGATTACACACCCGATTGAATTATCACGAAAAATGAACTCTTTATTGAAAAAACAACTAATCATCGCACCATCAAAAAATATTAAGGATGGAGACTTTGAAAATTCATTTGAAGTTCCTATTGCAAAGGTATACTATCCGGAAAATCTCGAGCGGTTTAAACAATTGAAACTCCCGGTAGCCCCTTTCAAAATTTGGATTTATTCAAAATCCGTATCGAAAAAGATTGAAGAAAATTCAAAGGACTTCGATATTGTATACGTACATGGAACACTTCTTGGGGCAATGATCGGCTGGCACCTGAAGAAATCGAATGTCCGCATTCCACTAGTCATATTACAGCATAGCTCCAATCCATTTAAAATAAGTATTAGGAGTGCACTCATGGAAAGATTAGCTCCGTTCTTTTTCAAATTCAGTAAACCAAATTTTCTCCTTATAGTTGATGATGGTGGGGAACTTGAAGAAACGTTAACCCTGTACAAAAAGCATGGAATTCTTCATGAAGTTGTATACCATGCTATCGACACTGATTTCTTTAGTCCATGCGGTGATAGAAAAAAAAATGATATTTTCACAATTTTGTCGACTCAGAGGCTTGATTCCTTCAAAAGGGTAGACCTAGGCATTCTTGCGTTTAAGAAATTCTTAGAGGAATTGAATCATTATGGGAACCCGAAAGGCCAGAGAACCGCTAAGTTTATTATTATCGGCGATGGAAAACAAAGAGCTGGGCTTGAAGAATTGGTCGAAAAAGAGAATATTAATCACTTGGTCGAATTTAAGGGGAGAAAGACTACTAAAGAAGTACGCGATTACTTGCGGATAGCCGATGTAGTAGTCGGAACTTCGTTGAAATCCAATCTAAACCTATCCATCCAGGAAGCTATGTCTTGTGGCCGTGCTGTTGTAGCCTTTGATGCAGGAAGAACGAGAAGTTTGATTAGATGCAATTATAACGGAATATTGGTACCACCAAACGATATAGATGGCTTTGCGAAGGCTTTACTGCAACTCTATCAAAACGAGGCGTTGAGAGACGAACTCGGACGAAACGCCAGAAAGACGATAATCGATAGTCGTAATTGGGACTCAAGGATTAAAATCGAGATGCAATTACTTGAGAGAATAGTAAGAAACAAGAGTTGAACATTGACGATCGATTTTGGCGTTGACCCAATAGTCATGGAAGAAATTGACTTATTAGACCGTTTCGATAGATCAGGAAAAAACTAATGAAATGCTTCAAGCTACTTGGAAAGCACCTGCCGAATTCTAGACCGATAGCAGCTGGTATCCATTTAAAATATGGAACTAGAGAAATTACCACAAAGATGTCATTGCGAAACCCATGAAATTGAAATTGCTTTGGTGAGAACGAAATATTTTTGAAAAATCCCATGTTAAAACTCGCTAGGTCTCATTCATATATATTGAGACCGCTATAGATCAATCGAATCATCAAAATCTGGCATTCTCTATTAAATCAGAAATGGGTGTTTTTCAAGATTCTCTCATAGATCCAATATGGCGCACTGGAAAAAAAGAATATAAGTCAATGCATGGGGCGCATTGAAATAGATTTTGAAGCAATGGGATTTACTAATTCCGTGCACATTCGGTCTCATTTAGTTTTTATTTTTGCTCCCCTCATAGTCATTGCTTTCTCATAAACAGCCAAGAATTCTTTTGCCACTTTGTTGAAACCAAATCGTTCTAAAGCTATTTCTCGGCATTTCTTTCTGACCTCTTCCGGTATTGCTTTAGTCATCTCAATGGTTTTTATCAAAGCATCTGCGAAGAGTTTCTCATCATATTCATCGACAACAGTGCCTAACTGTGGATCAGTAATTATCTCACTCACATCACCTACATTCGTTGAAACAACAGGTACTCCGCATGCTAACGCTTCTTTTACCACAGTAGGACTGGCCTCATACCAAGAAGTGAGAGCGACAACGTCTGCACAATTGTAAATCTCTGGCATTTTCTCAGGACTTACTTCTCCAGTAAGAATGACATTCTTGATATCCATTTTTTGGGAAAGCAGTTTTATTTCCCATTCTTTATCTCCTCGCCCGGCAATTACAAGAGCTATATCTTCTAATGTATTCTCAACCAATGCAAAACTCTCTAACAACAGTTTCAAATTCTTTACTTCTGAAAGTCGCTCTGCGAATAAGATTATATTATCGAATCTGCAGAGGTTATACTTTTCTTTTAATTTGTTCTTATCCATCGGCCTAAATTTATCTAAATCAACACCACTCGGTATTACCCATATTTTTTATCTAAATCTAAATTAGGATATCTTTTTTTTAATCCCATTTGTGGATATATTCCTGCAGTAGTAATTGCATCCACGTTCTCGATTATGCGTCTCTCAACAAATTTATACACCGGTCCAACAAAAGGATGGAGATATCGATAATTGATTTTGACCCAATCTAAAGGTACGCCATGAAAAGTGCATATTTTTGGATTATCTGAGGTAATGCGAGTAAAGGGATACATGGTTGGGGGATGATGGGTATGGATTATGTAATATTTTCGAACATTCGCAGATTTTATGCGACGAGGAAGATTTATCAAAAATTTCCACCAATCATCTGTTCCTCTTAACACCGGTATGAATTCTAAATTAGAATGTCTGAAAGTTTGATTTTCCGATAATTTGCATCCAAACAAAACTACTTCCTCAGCTTTATTAAGTAGCTCCTTTAGCAGATTGTGGACATAAGTAATTCCACCTCCACCCCTTAAGTTTGATGGGTCATAATTATATGCGATCGCCACTTTCATTTAAATCACTCCTTTCAAAATTTTACATGGATCATACAGCACTATCACTTTTCCAATTTCATTCTTATCAATATGTCTGTTTGTAGTACCTATGTTATCCAAAACATAAATGTCAAGTGGAAATTTACCAATTGTTGCCCATACTCTCTCTCTCATCGCAAAAAAGCACGCTCTCACACCATTAATTAATCCTGGCTTCCTTACGAGTCTAACATCTAGATCCGAAGTCTCTTTAAATTCACCTCTAGCCAAGCTTCCAAAAACTCCGGCCCAAATGATGCTACGTTCACTTTTGATCCTTTTCTGTAGTCTTTCCAGATATTGATTGAAACGTTCAGGTTCGGTTTTTTTCAAATTCAAATTTTTCATTAAAACAAATATATGACTATTGAATACCCAATTCAAAGTATGTGCCATTGCAAATGATACAAGTATCCCAGGTATCCCGCAATTAAATAGCAAGATTAAACAATAGAATGGTACGAAAAACAGAATATCCAACAGTATTTTAAATACTCTTTCAGTGCGATCCATGTAAAGGATTCCTTGAAACAACCACGATGATATGGTCAATATCGGCACTTTAATAATCGGGGGAAACTCCCTCCCTTTTGCCAACTTTTTATGGAATTCACTGAAACTTATGCCGATTCTTTTCATTCAATAGCCCTCAATAGAGTATTCTGAATTTCCTCAATAGGTAAATTTGCTTCCATCATTGTTATCTTGAATTGTTGAGCCAGCCTCATATATAGATCGATTTTAATTTCTAATGTCTTATCTTCCATAACATCTTCTCTTCTTTCTCTCAATACGTCCTCATCTGTAATTAACATGAATGTCTTCGCATCTTCTGGTATCAATTTTATGAATAGCTTGCCCATTTTTGAATTATAAACACTCTTATCTCCTGTCGAGACTGCCAAATCAATTAAAGTGTCGTGTATGAAACGATCGCAGACCACGGTTTTTTTAAGTAATTTCATTGGGATATAAACCTTCATCATAGTGAAGCTCAAGGTGTCTAGAAATAAAAGACCAGTATACAATTTTGATATCATTTTTGATTTATAAAAATAGTGATAACCTATTATTCTTCCATTTTTTGATGTTTTAACTTCGCTTAAACCCATCAGGCGGGCAAGCGCGAGTACCGGTAGGGAAAAAAAGTGATGAAAACGCATCCATTTGTAATCGCAATCGACCTCTTTTTTTCTTAATTTTTCAACTAATAGTTTTGCTTGTGTTGTTTTCCCCGTGCCGTCAGGTCCAATTATGCAAATTAGTCTAGGCTTCATCTCACCAATTCCCTAATCAATTTGTAAAACTGCTCTGCGGACTCGCCCCATTGTGGGTACCTTTCCATATACTTCCTGCTCTCCTCTCCAAGTTTTAAGCAAAGCTCTCTGTCTTCAAGCAACTTAATGATAGCATTGCATAGTTCTTCTGGATCGTTTGGTTTCACTATTATACCTCTTCCTTCAAGCATTTCCGGTATGCTCGCAACTCTGGTCGATATCACAGGCTTACCAAGCGCCATAGATTCAAGAATGCTTACAGGGACATCAGATACAACTAACTTGAAAGGAAGTGAGATAATGTCTGCTACTGAAATGTATGCTTTCACTTCTTCTGGTGTCAGTACTTCAGAAAGTATTTCTACTGAGTCAGAAATTGCACCTTTTATTGCTATTTCTCTTAGCACTCGCTCTTCCTTCATCAGTTCTTCGTGTTCAAGTCTTGAGAGAATGAGCAGTTTGGATGGTATAGTTTTCCTGACCTTTGCAAATGCCCTCACTAATGTATCAGTTCCTCTAAGCGTCAATGGTGAGGTAAAGTACATTATCAGCGGTAGGTCATCTTGGTTAATTTTCTCTCTTATCTTCTTTACTTTCTCTTCAATTGGAGGTTTTGGAAAACCATCATTCACTCCTGGCCGTATCGTTGTTAGCTTACTCCTTACCCCGATTCTTTCTAATCTTTTTCTGTTCTCATCGCTTAAGGTTACTATGTAGTCATACTGCATGGCACTTTTTCTTATAATAAAACGAGGAATCAGTGCCCCGGCGATATGTATCGCCAAATAATTGATATGTCTGATGAATTCTCCCGCTCCTACCGCCATAACCTCTCTAAGCGAGTAAATAGGACTTGTGAGGATTCCTATAATCGGCTTATTAACTCGCTCTCTCAAGCCATAAAGACTCAAAAAACTGGTTATTCCGAGAAGTGTTATTACAACATCTGGATTCTCTTCATTAATCGCTTCAACAAGTTCTTCTCTTACTCCAAAAGGAGATGATATTTTTTTCACATTACGGATTCTTACACCATCGAGCTCAGTCTCAAATGTGTCTGTTATTACAACCACTTCCAAGCCCTTTTGGGCCAGTCTCTGGCTTATCTCATAAACATACTTCCAAGGTTGTCTTCTAACATTTTCTTTCCTGAAATCAAAACATATGAAACAAACATTCATCTGGCATCCCTCGCAAGGTGATAAGCATTCAGGACATTGTCAGTAACCACGTCCCATGTGTACTTCTCCTCGACAGTTTTCCTTGCATTCCTTCCAAGCTTTATCCTTAGATCTTTATCTTCAAGAAGCATGGATATAGCCTCAGCCATTTTCTGAGCTGATTTGGGAGGAACGAGTAAGCCGTTTTTTCCATTATTCACAACATCTCTGTTACCACAAACGTCTGTTGCCACCACCGGAAGACCGCACGCCATCGCCTCGAGAAGAACAGTTGGCAGTCCCTCATAATGTGATGGCATAACAAAGACAGTCGCATTTTGATAGAGGTGTACCAATTCTTTTTGGTTAATGTGCCCCAAAAGCAGAAATTTGTCGTGCAATCCGTCTTTCTTTGCTTTTTCCCTTAATCTTCCTTCCAGTTCCCCTTTACCTGCCAGCATAAATTTAATATTATACCTCTGACAGACCCGTTTTGCAGCCTCAAAAAGGTCAAACAAACCTTTACCATAGCTTATACGACCTGCGTAGAAAATATAATTTTCATTTTTTTTCTGCTTTGGAGGTGAAAATAGTGTCAGATCTATTCCATTTCCAACAACAATCACGTTATTGTCTGCGTAATAATTCTTTAATTCTTCAGAAACAGATTCGGACACCGTGGTAACTACGTCGGATATATTAATCAATTTCATAATTAGTGGGTAACTGACAATTCTAGTCAGTATTTTTGTTCCAAACGATTTTAAATCCACAACCTCAACTGCACGAGCATTTTCCACCATTGAACCGTGAATCGTACTAACGATCGGAAGTGTGGTTCTTACAATAGGCGATAGCGGCGTGTGTATATGAACTAGATCAAAATTCTTCTCGATTTTTTTAAATAATTTATTAAGGAAGTATCCATGAATCGATATATGAAAAGGATATAAGGGGATAAATGGTGCCTTTAAGACATCTATACCATCCAAACGCATCTTTTCGATTTTCAATTTGCCTCGGGTAATTACAGCAACTTCATGTCCTCTTTCTATTAGTTTTTTTGAGAGATTGTAAACATGATATCCAATCCCCTCCTCGGGAGGAAAGGGGACCGAGATTACCATGCAGATTCTCATTTTTCCAGTCCTCTAATATACTCCTTTAAGAACTCAATCAATCTCATATCCCTTTCCACCGCAGCGGGTTCCAGCTTCTTGACTTCCCTAAGAGCTCTTTCAAGCTCTTCAATGTCGTAAACCGCTATTATTTTTCCTTCTCGAGATAAGGCTTCAGCCAGCTCAATCTGCTGATCGTCTATATGCTCCTCAAACTTTTTCAATCTCGGAACCACGATAACTCTTTTTCCAAGGGATAACGCAGTCAAAAGAGTACCTGCTCCAGCATGAGCCACGATAACGTCCGCCTTTTCATAGTACCCTAGAACATCATCCTCACTCTCTATGAATTTGAACCATTTGGCATTTTTCGGCTCATAATCCGTGGAACCAATTTGCATGACAACCTCTTGATCAATCTTCCCAGCTATCTCATCCATCTTCTTTATGAGCCTCTCGAAACCCTGATTATGGGTACCGACCGTCACAAAGATCATTTCTATATTACCGCCCCTCTGTACAACGCCCTTTTCCCATATATTCTAGCAAGTTCAGGGCACTGAACTAGAAATAAATCAGCAATGTGATAGAGAATCTTTCCAGTGCCAGACTTGGTCTTAACTCTGCACCAGCTTTCAATGAATACAGTTCTTATTCGCAAAAGTTTTGCAAGGATGAAAGCTGGAATCGCTATTTCTGAACCCGTGCTGATTACCAGCCCTGGTCTCTCCTTTACAAATATAATAAGAATCTTAGCAAACGCATGCAACATCTTAAGTGGATTCGTCCCTATGTTTTCCAGGAGATATTTCTTATGTTTCAAAGCTATAGTCCTCGGACTTTGATATGTGATGAAAAACACTTCGTGGCCCTCAAATGCTTCCATGAGAAGAAGCATTTCCGATAAGTGTCCGCCGTGGGAACACACCAGAGCTATTTTCACATCGTTACCCCCACGTTCCATTTGAAAACGCTGTTGGCAAACATATTGACCATTCTTTCTATTCCGTTATGGGCAAGGTGTTCAACGGGTATGGTCTTGCTCAATCTCTGAAATAACCGATTTCCATCGCCCTCCTCTTTTTTCACCACAATTCTCAATCCATCCATCACAGCTAATAACTTCCATTTCGCCCATCCAGATCCCTTTCTCAATGCGTACCCCCAAGTAAGCACCTCGGCCATCACCATGGACGGGAGAAGAATAAAAAGATCTTTTCGAGATAGATACTTTCTCAAAATGAGATATCTGTTTCTCTCCAGGTGATACAGTTTTTCTGGAGAGACATTCAGTTGATAAGCATGTTTAACGATAGATGTTGGCACATAAAGTATTTTAAATCCCCTCAAATGGGCACGCCACGAGAGATCCGAATCCTCGTTATACACAAAGAAATTCTCGTCAAAACCTCCGAGTTCCTCAAAGTGATCTTTTCTCATCGCAAAACAGCACCCCGAAAAACCGCTAACCTCTTCTGGAACATCATATTTCCCCGGATCTTCATTCAGTCCTCGTGTAAATGTCAGCCCTGTGAAGTGGTTGATGTTTCCGCATGTGTTGATGGCTGAGCCATCATAAAGAAGGATTTTCGGCGTCGTTATCGTTTTCTCTGATGTTTCCAGGGGTTTTACCAATTCCTCCAGCCAATTCTTTTCTACCACAGTATCAGGATTCAGCACGACGATATATTTTCCTTCTGCGTACCGCACCCCGAGATTATTGCCAGCACCGTATCCTCTGTTATTGGGAGACAGAATGAGCTTTATTCGTGGCTTTCTTTCGTTCTGGCTCGAAGTGAAATCTTCAATGGGATTTTCGCAGAATTCGCTTCCTCTTTGCATATTCCTAGACGAAAATTCTGAACGGTGGATTGATGGATCCTCGCGTTTGTCGCTTCCAAGATACTCTTCCAAGTCGATAATTTCTAACGTTGAGAAATTTTCTTTCACCAGCTGGGGAGTGCCGTCTGATGAATCATTATCGACGATGATGATTTCCAGCGGATTGTTCTCAATCACGGTTCCCAGACATTTTTCAATGTATCGTGCGTGATTGTGGGTGACTATGATCACACTTGTTTCCCGGGCAACTCCCATCTGCTTCTCATCTCCCTTATTGTTTAACCAAAGCCTCATCAGAAACTTGTTGATTTAGTTTTCATTTCTTTCCTGACACACCCCCATTTTTGAAATACAACGCCACTGGAATGGCATGAATCGATACTTGATTCCTTCCTTTAACAACCATTACCTCTCTTTAATGTCTCTCTGCCAGCATCATTGCGATCGCATTCAATGTCAATGAAGTAATCCCGAGCACCATGCCTATGATGAACAAGAATGCAGCGAGCACCGTCTGGAACAGCCACCCCCATCCAAAAAGCGTGATCTCGATGAGACTGAGGAAACCGAGAATCAATCCTGTTAGAAATATAATAAAACCCGGGACGCCGATGATCAGGAGCGGTCTCTTTTGGCTGACAATTCTCAGAACCCTTGCGAAAACTTCAAGCCCATGGGCGAATGGATTCTTCTTATGCCCCTTCGGCACCTCGTATCTCGAGGTGATCGGGACCTCCTTGATCCTCATGCCCTTCTCTGACAGATAAATGAGCATGTCCGATTCAACCGAATACCCGCGGGAGAAGAAATCGAGGCTCCTGACGGCCGACACGCTCAACGCCCTGAAACCAGACTGCGAATCGCTGATCCTCTGCTTCGTCCCCATATTCGTGACGACATTGAGAATGACCTGCCCCAGGTGTCGATAAGCTGGAATGTCATTATCCGAGTTCATAAACCTCGATCCGATGACGAGATCGGCCTTCCCCTTCAAAACTGGTTCGAGGATTTTAGGAATCTCCTGCGGCGCGTGCTGGCCGTCCGCGTCCAAAAGAACGACCGCCGAAAGGTCTCTCCCTTTTAATTCTTCGAACCCCCGCTTCAGCGCATTCGCCTTCCCCCCATTGACTTCATTCCTGACGACGATCGCCCCTGCCAGCTTCGCGATTTCCGCCGTTGCATCAGAGGATCCATCATCGACGACGATGACCTCGTCAACATATCTTCTCGTTTCAAGAACAACACTCCCGATCGTCAACTCCTCGTTATAAGCTGGAATGAGCGCGACGATCGTTTCACCCAAAATGACTTCCCCCGTGATTATCAAACGTGATAGAGAATGTCATTCATAAATTTTCGCATCTACGATAAATGTCTTTAATAGAAATCTATTGATTGAAATCCCTCAATTGAAAAAGTGAGGGATGATAGGTTTAGCACGGGAATTGCTGGATTCAAGAATCGCCTCCACTTCCTTTCAAAAACAGCAATAAGAGACAAAACGGAGGTGATTGCAAGGCCAACAATGATCTTATTCTATTCAATTCAATACAAGAATTCAAAAAAGGGGACATCAGATCATATCCCCTCATTGTTTCAGCACTCCCTTTAATTTCTTAATAGCGACAATAAAGATCCAAAAAAATAAAAAAGGGGATTTGTAAGAACGATGAAGCGCTCACCCCTTCCCAGCCTGTGCGGCAACCATCTTTATCGCTTCCTCCGCGGTAATGGCCGGCATCGCCTCGTATTCAGAGAAGACCGCCTTTTCCATGACCCACGCAAGCCAGCTCTTGAATGCCGTCGCGGAGTCGCCGTTTGGAATATCGACGATCGATACGCCTTTCCCGCCAGGACAGAGATACCACGCGAGCACCTTCACACCCGCAGGCGGGTAAAGGCCCTTCTGCAGCAAAGTCGCCGCGATTCTTGAGACCTCAGCCGGAGGCACACCTGGATTGAGCTTCCAGAAAGTCACGAATATCGCCACAAGTTTCACCCCCTTTCTCCTATATGCCAAAAAAAGAATCCCAGAAAAAAGCTAGGTCGTCCCCTTTTCAGCAAAATATATTCTCTTTCATCGTTTATAACGATTCTCTTACAGGAGCAGTGATATTTATAATCAAGATGAAGAGCTGAGGGCATCAAGCGATGTGAATTTTTTTCAAAAAAAATTATTCAATTTTTCAGTGAGGGGGAGAGCGAAGAATTCTCATTGTTTTTGAAAATTGATTGAAGGATTTGTAAAGGCTGTGAGGAGGGAGGAAGAGGGTGAAGGCTCAGGCGGCGAGGACTTCCATAACCTTAAAGATGACGGTCAGCGCGAAGACGATTAAAAGTGGCGCGATGACGGAGTTCAGGGAGTCGAGGACCTTTTTCGATTTAAGCGAAGAAGCGGTGATGAGCTCCTTAGAGGCGAGGAAGAGTATGAGGAAGATGGCGATGAGCGCGCCCCCGATGCCGATCGAGATGGCCGTCGTCATCGAGATTGCACTGGACGCTGCGCTCGACACGGCGCTCGTGCTTGAAGAGGTGCTTGTCACGGTCACAATGGTCGAAAGCATGCTTCCCTCACATGTATTCATCCTTTCTGTTAAAAAGATTGTGGTCTCCATATCATCTCTGACGTGTGAAGCAGACGCCAATGACACGGTGAATGATAACGGCCCTGTCAATTCCAGAGATTAAAAAGGATACCATATCCGTCAAATACGGTGAGCACAAACGTGCAATTGACGAAGCACGACTAACATAGTTGGGTCTTTTTAAGATCTGCGATCCTCTCCCGGCCCTCAATCGCAGCCGCAACGGGTCAGGAGGAGTATGCAAGAGGACGCCGTGGCCTCTCGGAACTTATCGCGCCAGTAAAAAAAGGAAGAAAGGGGGGAAACAGTGCCGGGCATTCGATGGGCCGTTATGATCGTTCAAGCCGCGCAATTTGATAGCGGACACTTCGAAAGCAATCTCCCAATCACATGAGCCCCATTCTGATCAACGCCTGCCTCAGCTCCTCGACCTCGTTCTCCCTCAAGGGTTGAGCGGGAGGCCGCATCGGGAGTCCACAAGGTCTTCCGAGGAGCGTGAGGGCGTGCTTGATCGTGTGGAGATACGCCGGTATCCCCTTTTCCATGATCAACCTGTTCATCAACCGGTTGAACCCTTCGAATTTATCGAGGATCGCCATCGCCTTCTTCGCGTCCTTTTCAAGATATGCCGCTTTCCACAGTTCGATCGACTCCTTCGGCGCGATGTTTGAAAGGAGGGAAATCGTACCGGGACATCCTAATAAATAGCAGAGCATCGTGTGCTCCGTCTCAGCGTACGGCAGAATGGCGATCTTGTCCCCGACGCGCCTGAGCAATTCAAGGACATACGCGGAGTTCCCCGTCACGTCCTTGAGCGCTGTGATGTTCGGAACCTCCTTGGCAAAGCGCTCGACGAGGCGGTAGCTGTAAATGACACCGCTTGTCACCCACGGGTTATTGTAAGGCATGATGGCGATATCGACACTATCGGCGACCATCTTGTAGTGCTGGAAAATGCCCTCTTCGACCTCCTTGAAGTAATATGGCGTGACGATCATCACTGCGTCGCACCCTACATCCTCCGCGTACTTTGTCAACTTAATAGTCTCATGCGTTCCGCTGTGCGCCGTCCCAGCGACGACCATCGTCTTCCCGTTCACCTCATCCACAGTCGCAGAAATCACCTTCTTGATCTCCTCCTCACTCATCGAAGAAAACTCGCCCGTGCTACCAGCCGGGATCACTGCCGTCACCCGATTCTCTGCGAGATACCTCACGTGCTCCCTCAAGGCCTCAAGATCCAGTTCATAATTCTTCTTGAAGGCCGTCGGGACCAGCGTCAATACCCCCTTGCACTTCTCTCGAAACTTTTCGGGATCCATTTTCACCCCCGTTAAGTCATCGATCTTAACGTCTTAAAGATTTTATCATTCCCGAGAAAGCAGTTTTGCTTCTCGGCGGAGAAAACACGATTTTGCGCAATAAGATCACATTCGATTATGTTCTTTCGAAATCCACTTTGGGGATTGTTCAAAAGAATGGCAGGAAGCATCACAGGCGTGAGACGAAAAAACATTATGTAAAGTAAGAGGAGGGTGTCTGATCAATCGTTACCCCTTCCATTAATCAATGGAGTTGGGACTGCCATGCATGGCCCTTCTGCAAAGCGCTATCACACTGGCACCCGTCTTAATCAGGTAAACGCAAGGTAACCATGCGGGATCAGCGAGAAGAGGAAGAAGTTGATCGATCCGTGGATGACCGTGACGAGGAAGAGGCTCCTCGTCCGGTAAAACGCGTAACCGAGGATGAGCCCGACGATGAACACGAAGACGAGGTAAGGGATTGAAGAGTAGCCGGAGTGCATCGTCATGAAGACGAAGGAGGCGAGGAAAAGACCGTTATACTTCCCGATTTCCTTCTCAAGCCTTGTCTGGAGTATAAAACGGAAGATGAGCTCTTCGCCAAAGCCGACGAAGAGAAACATGACGACCGCGAGTACGAATAGATTAAAAAGATCGAGCGAGGGGATGAGGCTCTCGGCTTTCAAAACAGAGAACTCGGCGTTCGCCAGGACGAGGCCGATGACGACGCCTGCGCATAAGTACACGGGGTATTTTCTCTTCTGCGACGAGAAGAAGCTGACTGCCCTCGCTATCCTTTCCCTCAATCTGAGGTTCTCTTCCTTCTTTACTACAAAATACGCGGCGAGGATCGCCGCCCCGTAGATGAATGGGAGCCAGTAGATCGTCATTGTGAAGAAGACCGGCATGCCGATATTGAGCATTCTGAGGACGGAGACTAAGGAAAATGACTGGCACAGCGTTGTGCTCTCTTTTAAAAAAAGGGGAAAAAGGACACAGAAGAGGAGGTTGATCCCGTGGACCAGCAGGGTCGTCTCAAATGACTTGATGAAAAAGAATGACTCTGCGACTGTGATAAGGATGATAGGGATCAGAAGGAAGACCTTTCTCCGCATGTGGAGAGGTGATTTTTTTCACCCCTATTAAACAATCCTCCCGACCGATAGGACACAATGGTTGCGACACCTTTTCAAAAACATTTTCATCTAGATGACAAACAATAAATATCGAACGCGGAGTTTCCAGTCAGATGAAGGAAGAACTGAGAAGGCACTGGGATCTCGCGTCAATCGTTCTTTTGACAGGAATTCTTATCCCGATTGTCTACCTCCTGCCAGACAACCCCCTCAGGATTGTCATAGGCCTCCCCTTCATCCTCTTCTTTCCAGGTTATGTACTCATCGCAACCCTTTTCCCTGAGAAGGAGAGCATCGATCTTGTCGAGAGGGTCGCCCTTTCCTTTGGACTGAGTATTGCCATCACACCGCTCATCGGCCTCGGCCTTAACTATACGCCCTTCGGCATCCGGCTCGATCCCATACTCGCGAGCGTCTCTGCCTTCAATATTCTCTTTTCCTTCACCGCTTATTATCGGAGAAAGGGGGCTAAAGAGCCCTTCTTACCAGTGCAGCTCCCAGCGGTCGTACACTACGTCAGAAAGAATCTCAAAGGAGGGACGAAAATTGACCGCGCTCTCAACATCATCCTCGTCATCTCGATCGCAGCAAGTCTGATCGCTCTGGTCTATGTAATCGCTGTGCCGAAGCAGGGGGAGAAGTTCACCGAGTTCTATATATTGGGGCCAGATGGCAAGGCGCACAACTATCCGACGAACTTGACCGTCGGAGAGAACGCAACGATCATCATCGGCATCGCGAATCATGAGTACCGCGAGGTCAACTACGCCGTCGAGATCTGGCTCGTCGACTCGAGCTTCGTCAACAACACAACTGTCGTCAACCACATGTACTTCTTCGATTCCTTCTCTGTCTCACTCGCACACACACCAGTCAACCTCGAGGGTAACTGGACGCCGCAGTGGGAGCTCCGCTACAACTTCTCTCTCGAAATGCCAGGGCAATATAAGATGTGGTTCCTCCTTTTCAAAGATCAACAACCTTTCGAGGGCATCAAATATCAGGACCATGTGGACAGTGGCATGGGGTCAAGGATTGTTGACGCAATCGAAGGCAGGATTCTCTCACTCAACCTTTCGATGAATGTGGAGGAATGATACTTTTGGACGAAGAAATGAAAGGTGATAACAAATTTGATGCATCAAGACAAAACATTTATTCATAAACGCAGTTAAATGTCGCACACATCGGGAGAGGAGATTGGTGAAGATTCCACGGGCTGTCAACCTGATCGCGATCATCATCGGTATTATCATCATTATTGAAGGTCTGGCCCTCCTGAACCTCGCCGCTCCAATGAAGGTTGACGGGATCGGATGGATCAAGGAAACAACGGTTTCCCTGGGCGGGTTGCAGCTCTTCGTCCTCGGCCTCCTCTTCATCGTTTCATTCTGGTTGAGAAAAAGGGACTGGGGGATGGGCAAGAGGCGTGAACTTCTCTCCCTTTTTTTCACAATCCTCCCGTTCCTCATCGCGACGGTCATCGCTGTCGAGGGGATCGTGATCGCATCGATGGCCGGTGCTGTCCAATGGGAAGGGATCGGCGGGATCAGGAAGTTTTGGGTGGGCGCTGCTGGCTGTCAGCTCTTTGTACTCGGTGTTGGCGGCTTGCTGACATCGCGCTTCGCCGACACACCGCTCAGGACAATCGGTCTTACAAGGATCCTCGGGATTATCGTCTCGACGGCACTCGCAGCAGAAGGGCTCTTCGTCATCAGCATAGCCGGCAGGACATCAATCGAGGGGATCGGCGGGATCAGGGAGTCGACGTTCACATACGCTGGAATCCAATTACTCGTCCTCGCCCTCATCCTCCTCTGCGCCTGGTCCCTAAAAGATGGGGCCATCGCGATCAAGGGGCGGAAGATCTCGGGACAGCGGGCTGTCCGCATCCTCTCAGTCGTTATTTCAATCATCATCGCCATCGAGGGAATCATCCTCGCAATAAAATGCGGCAGGATGACGATCGATGGGATCGGCGGCATTCTTGAGAGGACGGTCGTCGCGAGCGGCGCACAGCTCTTCGCCCTCGGCCTCCTTTCCGCTTCGCTCTGGATACTCAGCAAAGAGAACCTGTTGAGGACAAGATTTGCCGAGATTATCTCTATCGTTGCATCGATTGCGATCGCGTCGGAAGGGTTGCTCGTGATGGGGCTTGCTTCACCAGCTAACGTGCAGAGCATCGGGGGGATCACCGCTTCGACTGTCAACACAGCAGGCACGCAACTCCTAGTCCTCGGCATCGTCGCATTGATTGCCTGGCTGGTGAGGAATTTCGCGTCGGACATATTGAGCGAGAGGCCAATCATCGCGAAGATTGCATCATACACAATCATCGTCGTGGTCTTCGTCGTCGCCGTTGAATCCCTCTTCGTCATGAATTTCGCGTCAGTTACGACGATCAGGAGCGTTGGGACACTGATGGCGAATACCATTCTCATCGGCGGCGTGCAGCTCTTCATCCTCGCGATCGTTCAGCCGATTGTCCTTATGATGCCCTTCATCTCAGCTGATGCCAAGACTTTCAAGACGGCTTTCGCAGTCTCTCTCTTCCTCGTGCTCATGGTACCACCAGCTTTGATATTTTAAAGAGGGATTGAGAGCGCTTTTATGAGGAGGGTTGATCAATAACACCTTGTCGAGACTCCTCAAAGACGAAAAGATGTCCTCAATCACGAGTCGATTTAGCAGAGAAGGGGTGAATGCATTCGGATCAGTTCTCTTCAAAGATCTCGCTTGATCAACTCGAGGAGCTTCTTTTCCCTTTCAGCGATGCTGAACTTCTCGATGACCCTCTGGCGCGCTATCGTTCCCTTATCTCTTTATCCACCGTGTCCTCCGACTCGGCATCCCGCCGTACTCGATTTCTGGCACTTTAGCTACTTTGTATCCTCCAATGACGACAATCGTTTTTCTCCACTGACATTTCGAAAGAATGATCGGCAATAACACGTGGAAGTCAGCAAACCAAATGAATACGCCGTCCGCGCAGGTTACCCCTATGATCGTTCGATAAATGTTCCCAAGAAAACTTAGGGGGTTCTTCGCAAAAAATCCGAAATCGATCGCCTTCACCTCGAAGTGCTTCTCGAGAATCATGCGGTCGGTCTCAGTGAAACTCACAGCTTGAGGCCTGATGAATAAGATCCTTTTTTTTTCATACGTCAACCTGGGAAATCGGGAGACATAGATTTTAAAATTGGGATTTCATGAATGAATTAATACCAGTGCTCAACAAAGGGAAAAGATACCAGAGCACGGAACGGAGAAATATTGCTCGCCTTCCAGGCGCATTAAAGAATCTCGCTGCGTTGATCTTTCTCTAAAGACTTGCACCAGTCTGGCGAAATTATGGCGGGTCAACTCATAGACGCTAAAAAATCCATCGTCCGACACATGAATGGGAAGGACTTCTTAATCGTATCTTTTATTTATTTATTCGATCCGGTGTATATTCAGGACAGTTTGGTTGCGCATCTTTATTTGCACGATTCGCAATCAAGGCGGTTGGAATCGTGAACTAACGACGCAAGAGAAGAGATGGATCTAATCTGTAATAAGGGGTAAGCTGGAGGAAAAGATATGAGGGCTATTGATGTGGTGATCCCTGTTCCAAACAAGAATGATGAAACCACAAAAAAATGTTTGCAACATTTGGAGCATACGCAGAAGTATCCTTTTAGACCTATTTTAATAGAGGACAGCACCCCATCGTTCAGCTTTGGGAAATCAATGAACCGAGGGATCTCGGAAGCGGAATCGGATATTGTTATAGGAATGGACTATGATTCATTTCCTTATGTGAATGCATTTAAGGATCTCATCGATTTCACAACGAAATATCCAGATGTCGGATATTTTGGGGTTAAAATAAGGCAGAAATGCAAAATTGGGGCAGCTGATATACTCGGTTGGATATATGGTAATTTTTCACCCACTTTTTTCAAAATGTGTATTTTGAATATTTCTCCTTTTTTATTTTTAAGAAAAATAACTCAAGCGATTGATCAGAGACCTTTCATTGTCGGAGTCAATAAATTCGTACCAGGCATGATCGGCCAGGCTACATCGCTTTTCGCCATTAGAAAAGAGTGTTGGGAAGACATCGGAAGATTTGATGAGCAGTTCCGAACATCCTTTTCTGATGTCGATATTTGCTTTAGAATAATTCTCTCAGATAAATGGAAGATCACCACATGTCCTTTTGTTAAAACATATCATATTGGACATTTTAATAAAAGAAAAGAAGTGATGAAAGATTTTGATGATGTTGGTGACAAGAAAAAATACGACAAGAAATGGCCTCATGAAAAAGTGCTGGAAGTCGTAGAAGCTTCGAAAAAGGGGAAATTTGTGATACCAAACCAGAGTGCCATTAATGGCTAAGGCTACTGCTATAACCATCCCTTTTTTCCGATCTCTAAATTATTTACGACGCTGAGAACGATCACATGTTGAAATACTTGATATCTAAATGAATGACCAAATAATTTATTACCAGTGCGCGTCTGAGACATCGTTATCGTAATCAATTAGGAAATCCTCTTGCGACCATCGCATTTTTACATCCTTGATCGTCCATTGACAGTTTACTTTCGTGAGCAACAGATTCAATCACGCGTGAATCTTCAAGATAAGAATCCAGAATCAGGCAGCACCTGTATCGTATGACTTTGCTTATGGAGAAAAATCAATTATATAGATAAAGTACCTCTACATTTGAACGTCGTCGATGAATACCATCAGATCCTTTGATACCCTTCTCACCCCAGTCATCTTCGCAGAGCTCAAAAAAAAGATCGTAAAGAATCGTGCAATCACATTTTTCCGCTATTCTAGCAGTCTTATCAGTGGAATTCATGCCCATTATGATGGCTTGCTTCGGGTCGAGGTATTTTCCAATAAATCGCAGGCGGTTCTCAAGCGTCCTCGAACTGTTTCAGGATGGGACGATCACTTTAATCAGAAACCATCACGCTTCTCAATGCTCCAATCCATTTTCAACGAGAAAAGATTTGAATCCAGGGAACCTGACGCTCCATTTTTGCAATAAAAGCTTTTTCAATTTTTCCTTCCAGCTCTGTTTGCAATTTTCTTGACGACGCCTTCGACATTCATTTCTTCGACGATCGCGTCGACAGACCTGTAACGCAGGTACAGTGGGCCGAGGACCGCGACGACGACGCCAGCGATATTGTCGAAGACGAGATCGATGACCGTGTCGGAAAGAGAGTACTGCATACCGGCGTTCAACGCTTTGTCGAGGACGAATTCGATGATCTCCCAGAGGACGCCCATTGCGCCAACGAAAATGACGATGAAAAAGGGGAGGAATTTTGGGGGGAGATAGATCGCATCGACGTACTTATCGACAATGACGACACCGATGAACCCGAAGGCGGCGATCATCGATGTCGAGAGGAAGTGCGTCATCTTGTCCCACCACCAGACCGTGTCATATAACTTGACGAGGACGCCGAGGTTGTGGAGGAAGAGCGCGATGAAAATCCAGAGGTTCAGCTCGAACGGCACCGTCAATATCCTCTCCCTCTTTAAAAACCAGGGGATCATCGCCATGCCGAGGCCGAAGAGGGCGGAGAAGGCAGCGTACAGATCGCCGTTGAAGAGGCCGAACAGGAACATCGCGAAAAGCGATCCTTCAAAGAAATGGCCCAGCCACTTCTCAACCTTCGTCCTGTTCACTTCGCATCACCGATCCTACTGATGCCAAAGCGCCGGAGCCGCTCGGTCGGCACGCGCCCCAAGTAAATGGACAAGACGATACCCATGATGAGACCGCCGATGGAGCTGTAGAGGAGGTTCATCATGAGGTAGTCGTTGCTGACAAGTGTGTGAGTACCGAAAATCGCATCGCTGATGAAGTCGCCGATCGCGAAAAAACTGCTCAATGCCATTGTCAACATGACGGTGAAAGCGACCGCGAAGACCCTGTTCATCCTCAAACTTGTATAAGTATGGAGGTCAATGACTGTAACGAAGCCGATGAGGAAAGTCGCCATCACCTGGGAAGCCCTCAGCAGATATTCCTCATAGAACTGGTTCTCGAGTCCGAAGACTCCAGGGATGAAGTAGAGTAAGAAGGGCACGGTGATGAGGGAGAGGAGCTCGAAAGGGAGGATCCTCGCGACGCTCCGGCTCATGATTGCAGGTAAGACAGCGATGCACAGGGCCCAGAAGCCCATGATAATCCAGAATAGATTGAAGGCAAAGATTGCGTACTCTGTCGCGAGAAAAATCGCGATGACCGATGCCCATGATATGGCAATCTGAACACCAAAGCGATGCATCTCCTTCTATTATGCGATCTATTTACTTAAATGATCATGTGCCACTTGCGCACAATTTCAAGAATGTAGTAAATATGCTGTGCTAGGATTCAAAAATTAGTCACCTTTGCCTTTCTCAAAAAACCGCTCAGTGTCAGCACCTGACCACGAGTAGCGGCACGGTCGCTCTCCTTATGACCTCCTCAGAAGTGCTACCGAGCGCCAGCCCCTTCAAAAAACTCTTGCCACTCGCGCCGATGATAATGAGCGAGGCGTCGAATTCCCTCGTTGCCTCGAGAATGTTGTATGCAGGGGTGCCGAAATGGACATGCGTGACGACCTCGAAACCAGCGCTCGACAAGTCCTTCTCGAGCTCCTCGAGTCTCTTTTTGACTTCACCGAAGCGCTTGTCCGAGGAGACGCTGTACTTCGTCGACTCGATGACATGAAAGAGGACGATCTTTTTCAGACCTCGCTTAGCCAGATGATGGAGAACGTCGATGACGGTGTAAGTGCACCTCGAGAAGTCAATTGGGACGAGCGCAGTGCGGAAGAGCATCGTGCACGCTGGCTTGATCTTCTTGCTCCCATCCTTCTCGATGACCTCGAACTTATCGATGAGCATCGGCTTGCCCGTTCTCCTAACGACGCCAAAGGAGGTGCTGCCGACGAAGAACTCCTGCGCCCTCCCCTTGCCGCTCGAGGCCATGACGATGAGCGTCACTTCTTCCTTTTCTGCAAGCGCCAGGATCTCGTCAACCGGGTTCCCATGGACAGTATTGAACATCGCATCGAAACCCCGCTCCTTCAACCTGTTGACGAGCTCCTCTGCCGTCTTCTTCTGGTCCTCGGATAGCCTCCCTTTAGGCGGGAGCACATGCAGGATGATCACCATCTCCGCTCCAAACTGGCGCAGCTCTGCGACACAGTCGAGCATCATGATTGACTGCTGGGAGAAGTCGATGGGAAGGAGGATCTTCTCAAACATGTACACTGACTTAATGTGATGCACGAGACTTAAACATTGTCGCAGGCATGCGAGGCATAATTACCAGCCTCATCTATTCCTTATATTCTTTGAAAACAGGTGGCATACGGTGAACTGCACGATAAGAGAATTTTGTAAAGAGAGGGAGAGGTGCTTCCTCACCGTCCTACTCATTTTAATGATCGGACTCTTCATCCTCCTGATTTTTAACAAGAATTCAATCGCTTGGGACCGCGAGACCTTCTTGCGGATCAACGCGCTCTGGAACCCATCACTAGAAACGGTCTGCAGGATCTTTGCGGAAATGGGCTCGTTCTTTTTCTGGTTCATCGTCATTTTTGTCCTCTGGCTTATCGGAAAAAAGGAGATGGCGCTTTACCTGCTTATCGCGATCCTCATCCATATTGCCGTCGGTGGCACTTTGAAATACGTCGTCGACAGGCCGAGGCCCTTCGAGGTGCTAGACGATGTGCATACGGTTTACCAGCCCACGGACCCTTCGTTCCCTTCGGGCCACACTGAGGGGAGCTTCGCAGCCGCTGCAGTCCTCGGCAGGAGATACTCCAAATTGATCCTTCCCCTCGGCCTCTTTGCCATGGCAGTCGGTTTTGGCAGGATCTACTACGGCGTCCACTGGCCGCTCGACGTCATAGGTGGAGCGGTCATCGGGATTTTCATAGGGTTGATCGCCTCGACGCTCAAGATTGGTTCTCTCAGAGAAGGAATGAAAAAGAGGTGGGAACGTTTCATCTCTGCCTTTTCGTCTGAGAAATGACCAAAAATCGTATTTCCTGGAACCAACGGGCAAAAGATAATGGGGGATGTCACAACATGTCTCCCTCAAAGGTCGATCGAGCACCCCGATGAAACTCGTTTCGACTATGAATTATTGGCATTTGTTAGCATGAGCCAGGAGCTCAATTAGCAAATATTTCAAAAAAATCGAAAATGTCAAAAACCCCCTCGGCATTCCCCCTTCACGGTGGTGTCGATGCCGGTCTTCAAAGCCGCATCGATAGGAGAAGGGGAGTTGACGAGGAATGGTGCTATTGCCCTGACATTCCTCTCGAGCATGCTGTTCGCGACGTCGTACGTAGCGATCAAAGTCGGCGTCGAGAGGAACAACCCCTTCCTCTTCGAGGCTATCGTCATCGGGATAGGCGGCCTCATCGCGATCCTCTACGCATTGATCAGGGGATCCTTTACCCTCCAAGTCTTTAGACGCTGGGAGGTCTGGGCAGCGATGGTCGTCGGTGCAGTCTCAATCTCCCTCGAATTCATCGGGATGACGATGACGAACGCATCGAAAGGGGCGCTGATCATCGGCAGCACCGTTGTCTTCGTAGCTCCGATGTCCGCGCTCCTCCTCGGTGAGCGGATCAACCGTACTGGCATTTTTGGCATCACCGTCGGGATCGTCGGGCTCGTATCCCTGACAACCGGTTGGGACTTGTCTAAACTCCTCGAGGGCGAGTTCCTCGGCGATGCGATGCTCATTGGTTCTGCGGCTTCAGGTGCGCTGATCTGGATTCTGACGAAGAGTGCGATGCGACACCTCAGCCACGATCAGTGGGTCTTCGGGGTCTACTGCGTCTACCCTATACCACTGTTCCTATTATCGGCAGTGACCGTTGACGACTTCACGATCGATCCTGGATCGATACCATTGCTTCTCTATGTTGGCGTCCTCTGCACTTCTATACCCTCGCTGCTATGGGCCAAGGGACTGACAAAAATTAGCGCGACGACTTCGGCGACCATCGTCCTCTCAGAGTCTGTCTTCGGGACGGTCCTTGGATGCCTATTACTCGGCGAGACGCTCGATTTTTCAGGATTGATCGGCGCGACGATGATCTTCGCAGCGATCTACGTCGCTTCGAGAGGCGAGAAAACGACCGAGGAGGTTGAACCAAGAGAGGACTCATTGGATTCAAGGCGGAGGACTGCGAGCCAGCTCAATGTCTAAAAAGTCCTGATATCAATTCTTCTCTTTCGACTATTTGGATCGGAGAATAGTTTATTGAAAAACATAACCCGGTGCGAAGATCAATACCAAATAAGGAATGACCACTGCGAGTCTGGGGCTAGTGAAAACTCTACGAGAGCCAGGCGTTATAGAAAAAACAGAGAAGAAAGAATAAACTCACCGCGACAGTTGATATGACTCGGCCCCGTGAATCATTACAATGCGAGGTCAGTAACTACTTTTTCTTCGTCGCCTTCTTCTTCTTTTCTTCCTTCTTTGCTTCTCCCTTCTTCGATCCACACTTTCCGCAGGTCATTCTTTCCCTCCATATCTGGCTTTGTGATAAAAAATATTACCGACTGATATATATAAAACTTTGTTCACAGACATGATACCTGGGGAACAATTGTATCAAGAGGAGTATTGATTTCTGCCATGAGAATCACGATTAGTAATGCCGCTATTCAATCAGGACCTCATTCCTCACGACGAAAATGTAAGAATATTTTCACAATATTTTAGAATACTGGCATCACGGAAAAACAAGAATCAAAAGTGATAATCACCTGAGATAATTTATATACCCTCCCGAACTTTTTCTCATTTGTGAAAATATGCATGCTCTTGAAACCTCACGCCTGTTGACCGATGAATACTCCGCAAAGATCCTTCTGGCGACGATGACTAAGCCGAGGAGTGCTTTCGAGTTGAGCGAGTCCCTTGGAATCCCGATCGCCGCCTGTTACAGGAAAATCCATTTACTCGAAAAAGCCGGCCTCCTGATCTGCGCAGAGAGGAGATTGACGCAAGCTGGCAAGAGGATCAGCCTTTACCAATCAAAGGTCAGGATCGCACAGATCATCTTCGAAAAGAATAGAATTAGAGCTAGAATTGAAATGAACGACGGCACGACGGAGAACTACAACTACGATTTCGATTTCGCAGCGCTCATGAGAGAATGCGCTCAAGCCGAGCATAGTTGAGAGCACCCTTCACGCAGGTTTTCGTCAGCTAATATTTTCGTTAAACTCCTTTCCCCCCTTTTTTTCAAAGAGGATTCCGTTGACGGATCCATGCACTCACTGAGTGCTGAAGTATTGCACCCAGGTGAAGCGCTTATATTTAGCATATAAGTCCAAATCGTTATCGATGGGAAATTTATGAACTCCATTTGAAAAGATTCTTATCAAAGTAGAAGGATAAGCGGGTGAAATTCGATGCATAGGATTGATTTTAAGAAGATTGTTGAGGGCGCGAAGGACATCATTTACCTGATCGATCAAACTGGAAAGATCCTTTATATTAATCCGGCGACGCGGGAAATCATTGGCTATGAACCAGAGGAACTCATCGGTACTTCGATCTTCGACCTCATGACCCCGGATTCCCGCAGGTTTTCCTACCAACAATTCTCAAGGAGGATAAGGGGGGAGGCCTCTGAACCAAGGTATTTCGTTGACCTAATTTCAAAGGCCGGTGAATTACGGCGATGCGAGATTTATGCCCAGCTCGCTAAGAAAAAAAACGGTGAGTTGCTCGTCCAGGGGATTATCAGGGATATGACTTCATTAGAACTACTCAGAGAAAGACTCGTGCTGAGCAAAAAACGCTTGGAAACGATCATCGAGACGGCTGCTGCGATCATCGTGGAAATGGATCTCCACGGAAGAATTAGTTTGGTCAATCATAGTATAGAGATAATCCTCGGTTATCGCAAGGATGAGGTCATCGAGGCAGATTTCGCAGAAAAATTCGTGCCGCAAGAGGCCCGCGGTGAATTCAAAGAACTCATGACTCGTGTGGTAGAAAACGGGGAGATTGTTAAAAAGACGTGGGAGATTCCTACTAAACACGGGAAGAGAGCAAGTATCCTATGGACCTTCAAAGGTTTCTATGACCAGCAATCAAAAATTGCAGGGATTGTTGCAATAGGCGAGGATATTACCTCGAGGCTCGAAATCGAAAAAAACCTCAGGAAACACAACGAACTGCTCAAGAGATTGAATGATATTAGTGTCGCTGCGACTTCATCGCTCAGTTCAGAGGAAGCATTGAAAGCTTCAATCGAGATCGCTATCAATTTCTTTAATTTTGATCGAGCGGCCGTTTTTTCTTTTACAGAAGAAATGAAACCAAAGAAAATCCTCAGTCTCGGCGATGATGACAGGAGAAAAGTCCCTGATTATGAACAGATAGCTGAGGAGATTGCAGAGGAAATCATCAAGAGCAACAACATCATCTTTGTTTCACCTAGCGAGGGGGGAAAGTTCAGAGAGAAGCTGGAGGACGTCTCCTCTGCCGCGTTCGTCCCGATTAGGGGAAGGAAGCTCAACGGATTCTTTTGCGTCTGTTCGCACGGTCACAAAGAATTCACCCCAGAAGAGAAGAGTTTCTTCGAGTCGCTATCAATCATCATTGGCTATTCCTACGAAAACATCATGTTATATGAAGACTTGCGACGATCGTTGGAAACCCTGAGGCTTTACGGTGACATCATCCTTCACGATATCGTCAATTTTATGATGCCAATAAACGCGTATTGTGAGATCGTCAACAACCTTGTGAAGAAGAAAGATTCTGAGATGGACGATGAAAACCTGCAAAGGTATGCCTCAAAGTTGATGTCCTCAGTCCAGCGTTTAATTGAATTCATCGAAAATGTGAGAGTACTTGCTCGCGCCATAGAGAAGAAGGAAACGGAAATGAAGCCGATAAATCTCCTTGCAGCACTCGACAAGAGCATCGAGATTGCAAAACAGCGGTACAGCGATGCAAACATCACTGTCGAGGGACTTGATGCGAAGTCAGCAAGGGAGACATTCATCGCTGCAGACGACGCCTTGCCACATGTTTTTCTCAACATCATTACAAACGCGTTGAAATACAGCGGCCAGCAGCCTGTTTCGGTTGTATTGACAATTGACCCTCAAAGGAAAGTCGCGAAGGTTGCCTTTGAGGACCAAGGGCCGGGGATTCCAGATGAGTACAAGGAGAGAATATTCGACCGGCGCTTCTCCCTCGACACAGACAAAGCGAAAAAGGGTACTGGCATCGGCCTTGCGATCGTGCAGAGGCTCGTCGAGCGCTACGGAGGGAGAGTGTGGGTTGAGGACAGAATCAAGGGCGATCATACAAAGGGTGCGCGTTTCGTCATCGAGTTGCCGATTGCATAATTTTTGGAGTTAAAATAAATCGCAGGCACCTTGATTTCTGAGAATCACATGACTGTGCAGCACCAATTCGATCATATCTGAGACATCACTCATCATTTTCGAAAAAGGCCTTTAGTCCCTCATGAAGGGAAATTCTCGGCTCGAAGCCGAGGAAATCCCTCGCGAGCGAGATGTCCGCCACGCTGTGCCTGATATCCCCCTCCCTCGACTTTGTACGCACGACTTCCACGTCACCACAGATAGATGCGAGCACATCGGCGAGCTCGTTGATCGAGATACCCCTGCCAGAGCCACAGTTCATGGTAATGTTCCTAACCGGTGAATCAATGGCAAGCTTCACCAAATGCGCGACGTCGAGCGCATGGATGAAGTCTCTCGTCTGCTCGCCATCACCCTCGATAACGATCGGCTCGCCAGCCTTGATCCTCTGAACAAATTTTGTAATAACGCCAGAATAGGGACTTCTTGGGTCCGCCCTCGGTGAATAGAAGTTGAAAGGTCGGATGATAAAATAATCGAGGTCGTGACATTCTCCAAACGACCTCACATATTCCTCCCCTGTCAACTTGCTGATACCATAGGGCGACTTCGGATTCGTTGGGTGCGCCTCGTCGACAGGTAGATACTTGGGGTCACCATAAACGGCAGCGCTCGAAATGTAAACGAACAAACCGACACCCGCAATAATGGAAGACTTAAGTAAATTGAGCGTACCGATGATATTGATCTCGGCGTCTAGCAACGGGTCCTCAATACTCTTTTCAACGCTGACCTGCGCAGCTGCATGGACGACCGCATCGGCCCAGCTACATTCCCGTATCACGCCCTCAGCATCCCTGATGTCCATTAAAGAGACGATATCTGAATGGGCCTCGAGTTTCGGCGACTTGATGTCGATCCCTCGGACATCGTGATCACGAGACAGTTCGTCCAGCAGGTAAGAACCGAGCTGTCCTGCCGCACCTGTTACCAGGACATTCACGTTGTTGTTATAGGCGCTCACGAATATAAAGGTGTCAAGTCACCATTCTGCCCGCGAGGATGGATAGGCGCATCGACGAGTTTTCTCCCCAGATATTGAATACCTCTATCACTGTATGAGCCTCTCAAACTCTCAATCCTTAGCCTTTGCCCTCAAACACCCTCTGCCCCATCAAACTATAGAGTTATACACGTGGTTAGCAATAATCAGACCGCATGACACGAGTTCTCGTCACAGGTGGCGCTGGTTTTATCGGCTCTCATCTATGCGATCGACTTCTTGAGGACGGATACGATGTTATCTGCGTAGACAATCTACTCACTGGAAGAAAGGAGAACATCAGACATTTGATCGGTAGGGAGGGGTTCGAGCTCCTTCACCATGACATACTGGAGCCCTTTGAGGTGAGCGCGGAGATTATTATCAATCTGGCGTCACCAGCTTCACCAGTGCATTACCAGGCGGACCCTGTAAAGACGCTGAAGATCAACACGATTGGCGTCTTCAATTTGATGGAAATTGCGAGAAAAAATAAAGCGATGGTGTTGCAGGCATCCACATCGGAAGTCTACGGCGATCCCAAAGTCCATCCGCAGCACGAATCCTACTGGGGGCATGTGAATCCCATAGGTCGAAGGTCCTGCTACGACGAAGGAAAACGCTGCGCCGAAACGTTGTTCTTCGACTACCATCGCCAGCACAGGCTGAAGATCAAGGTCGCCCGGATCTTCAACACCTACGGCCCGAGGATGCACCCCAATGACGGCCGCGTGGTGTCCAACTTCATTGTCCA